>NZ_JBNPNG010000068.1:0-278 GCF_050314535.1 Collinsella sp. SGI.095 | reverse complement strand
CGCAAATTGACAACCGCATAGCGGAACACGGCCCGCGCCCCGTCATATGATTTCTAGCGACTAAACAACAAATCACCGAC
Source organism: Collinsella sp. SGI.095 (assembly GCF_050314535.1). NCBI lineage: Bacteria > Bacillati > Actinomycetota > Coriobacteriia > Coriobacteriales > Coriobacteriaceae > Collinsella > Collinsella sp. SGI.095. The sequence continues at coordinate 198 of NZ_JBNPNG010000068.1, read as the reverse complement.
GAAGGGGGCACGGGCCGTGTCTGCGAACATCGTATCAGTCGACGAGGAGTCGCTGCGCAACGACATAAAGAATCTGGTGAGGAAGACCGTCGAGGAGACGCTCAACGCACTGCTCGACGAGGAGGCGTCCGAGCTCGTCGGGGCCGAGCGCTACGAGAGGACGGCGGGCCGGGAGGCCTACCGCAGCGGCCACTACAC
>NZ_JBNPNG010000067.1:0-329 GCF_050314535.1 Collinsella sp. SGI.095 | reverse complement strand
ATCCACTCCGACCGCGGCGGCCACTACCGCTGGCCCGGCTGGATCTCGATCTGCGAGGGGCACGGCCTCGCCAGGAGCATGTCCGCCAAGGGCTGCAGCCCGGACAACGCGGCGATGGAGGGCTTCTTCGGCCTGCTCAAGAGGGAGTTCTGGCACGGCAGGGACTGGTCGGGCTGGACCCCTGCCCGCTTCATCGAGGAGCTCGGGGGCTGGATCGGCCGATACAATACGGAGAGGCGCAGCGATGCGCTCGGCGGCCGCACGCCGGCCGAGTTCCGCGCCGCGCTGGGAAGGGCCGCGTAACGGTCCAAGAAATCGTCCGCAGTCCC
>NZ_JBNPNG010000066.1:0-352 GCF_050314535.1 Collinsella sp. SGI.095 | reverse complement strand
CACGCATAAGATTTCCTCCAAACCGGACGATCGTCTGCCGCGGGCGGGCTGCCCGCGGCCTAGGACCAAGAGATGGCGGGCGCCCGTCCCCCGGCAGGGGTCGGGGCGCCCGGCGCCGGTTTTCACGGGGTCGCACCGGCGGGCGACGACGTAGCCAGGTGCGCGGAGACGGGACGCACGAAGGATACGGGAGAGGGGTCGGGGCGGTCGGCGGCTGCCGGAGCTATCGCCCGCCCCGGGGGATGGTTGGCGGACCCGTCGCCCGGGCACGCCCCCGGGGAGGCCGGGGTGCCCGGAACCGGGTGCCCTAGTCCTCCTCGGCCTCCTCGGCGAGGCGCTGGGCGGCCAGCTC
>NZ_JBNPNG010000065.1:0-419 GCF_050314535.1 Collinsella sp. SGI.095 | reverse complement strand
AAAGAAATTATGCGTCACCGTCACCGTGGACCCTAAGCGAGTCGGAGCCAAAAAAGTCCCTGTTATTGCGTGCGGCGGCCCTTTGTTTTAACTAGGGGTTTATGGGCACGGAGGCGTTTGCTTCTGTCTGGGCTGCTTACTAGCTGTTTTCTGACGCAGGTGATAGTGGGGTATTCCAGGCTGCAGCATGGCAACATCAAGATTGCCATGAAGCAACTTGGGCAGAGTCCGAAAACATGTAGTAGGCCGACAAGAACCAGTCGGCGTAGATTCCCATCCTGTACGGTAAAGGCGCTTCCATTGGATCGCTCTGCTCACCAGGCAGGCCATGGTAGCAGTCAGTTGCGTTCATACGGAGATAGCCGTCCGTTTGTTCGTCGATGTGCACCTTTTTGTACGAGAATTCCAGCAGGTAGGAG
>NZ_JBNPNG010000064.1:0-446 GCF_050314535.1 Collinsella sp. SGI.095 | reverse complement strand
CCGCCTCGAGGTAGCCCGCCAGGTACTCCACCTGTTTCGGGGTGCCGAGCCTCGACCACTCCTCCAGGACGGCGGTGGTGAGCGAGCACGACCGCCCGGCCTCCACGACCCTGCGGGCCAGCTCCTCGCTAGCGGCCATCGGCGACCGCCCCCTTCAGGAACCCGTCGTAGACCGACAGGTCGGCCCCGCCGGCCTCGCCGCCGCCTCCCGCGATGCGCCTCGCCAGCACGTCGACCGTGGCGTCGTCGGGGACGCGGCCGCCCTCGACGACCCTGAGCGCCGCCTCGCATGCCGCCTCGAAGCCCGAGGACTCGCTCGCCCGGCCGATCGACCTGAGCGTGCGCCTCCTGCCGGCGGAGTCCATCCGGTCGATCCCCTCGACGAGCCCCGGCGGCATGTCGCGCCTGATCGTCGACTCCCCGAAGGCCCTCGGCCTGGCGATGAT
>NZ_JBNPNG010000063.1:0-552 GCF_050314535.1 Collinsella sp. SGI.095 | reverse complement strand
CCTTGATTATCAACTTTATCCGAACACCTCCCACATTCATCCGCACATGTACGGATGAATGTGGGAACCCGATACCCTGAGGGCCGGATCGGCCGGCCCCGGGAGATCGGAGGACGGCATGTCCGGAAAGAAGAAGAGCGGCTCCGCAAGGGCGGTCCCGAGGGCCTACGGAAGGCTCACGAGGCACGAGCGGGACACGGTCCAGAGGATGCTGGAGCGCAGGGCGTCGTGCAGGGAGATCGCGAGGGAGCTGGGCAGGTCGCCCTCGACGGTGAGCGCCGAGGTGGCGTCGCACAGGTTCGTGACGGCGCCGAAGGCCAGGCGCGGCGAGCGCGTGGACGCCTCCGCCGACCTGTCGGTGGCCTGCCCGCGCCTGGCGGCGTGGCCGCGATGCTGCAACGGCTGCGGCCGGTACCGCGCGATCGGCTGCAAGCGCCGCCCCCACGTCTTCTACGAGGCCCGGGCCGCGCAGCTGTGCGCCGACTCGGTCCTCGTCTCGTCCAGGCGCGGGATAGACGCCGACGAGCCCGCCGCGGCGGCCAGGCTGGAGGC
>NZ_JBNPNG010000062.1:0-557 GCF_050314535.1 Collinsella sp. SGI.095 | reverse complement strand
CGAGCCACCTCAGGAAGTCGTAGGTCCAGTACTTCCTCGGGTTGCCGGCGGGCGTGGTGCCGCCGTAGACGAACCCCCGCTTTGCGAGGAAGGCGAGCAGCCGCTGCTTGGCGGTCGCCAGGCGCGCGGTCGCCCCGTCGTAGGCGCCGGCGAGGTCCCTGATGCCTTCGACCTCGGGGGAGGGGACCCATACGGGGGAGATGTCGTGGGCGAGTATCGCCTTGGCCATCCTGGCGGCGTCGTTCCTGTCGTTCTTGGAGGCCGAGTCGGCGGCCGACCTGGGGATCTTCGAGACCGCGGCGACGACGCACTCGACGCCGAGCCCGGCGAGCTCCCTTTGCGGGGCGAAGCCGAGGTAGCCGCTCTCGTAGGCCGCGAGCGACGGCCCGGGGAACCCATCCATCCACCCGGCGATCTCGCCCCAGGGGTTGCCGGGGAACCTCCTCGTCACGGCCTCGCCGGTGTCCGCGTCGAGGGCGCAGACGGTGGTCGACCTCAGGTGGACGTCCATCCCGAACGCGGTAGAATACTTTGGCATGGGAGCCTCCCAACCTCGT
>NZ_JBNPNG010000061.1:0-590 GCF_050314535.1 Collinsella sp. SGI.095 | reverse complement strand
GCAAGCGCGGCAGGCCTGCCAAAGGCGAGCTGCCGCCCGAGGAGGTCAGGGCGCTCGAGGAGGAGGCGGCCTCCATCAAGGGCAGCCGCTACGCGCTCGTGAAGAACCCCGAGGACCTCACCGACGGCCAGAGGGCGAGGCTCGAGGCGCTCAAGAAGAGGGCCGGCTCGCGGCTGGTCAGGGCCTGGGAGCTCAAGGAGGACCTGCGGGCCGTCTTCCGGGCAGCCGACGGCTCCGAGGCCGCCGAGCTGCTCGACGACCGGATGCACAGGGCCGCCTACTGCAAGATCGCCAAGGTCGTCGCCGTGGAGAAGAAGGTGCGCCGCCGGCGCGACGACATCATCGCCGCAGTCGAGCTCGGCATCAGCAACGGGCGCGTAGAGGCCATCAACAACAAGATCAAGGTGGCGGTGAGGATGGGCTACGGCTTCCGCAACACCGACAACCTCGTGGCCCTGCTCATGCTCAGGTGCGGCGACTGCCAGCCCCAGCTCCCGGGTCGCCCGGTGAAGGCGAGGAAGAAGGGCGTGAAGGGAGCGAAGAGCGTTGCTGCCTAGGCTAGCCCCTTGTCACACAAACTACCGAAGCCT
>NZ_JBNPNG010000060.1:0-689 GCF_050314535.1 Collinsella sp. SGI.095 | reverse complement strand
AGAGGTCCAGCCGCGAGGCCTCGAAGCGCGCGACGCTGCTCAGGCGCTGCGCGCTGCCGGCGCCCAAGACCTTCGACGGCTACGACTGGTCGGCCGTGTCGTGGCCGGAGGGCATGGGGCGCGATTCGCTGCTCGCGCTCGACTTTGTCGAGCGCAGGGAGGACCTCGTGCTCATGGGCGACGTCGGCACCGGTAAGACGCACATGGCGTCGGCCCTCTGCGCGCTGGCGTGCGAGAGGAGGCTCGAGGCGCGCTTCTTCACGGCGTCCTCGCTCGTGATGCGCCTGAGGCGCGCCCGCGACGACGGGAGGCTCGACCGGGAGGCCGCGCTCATCGGCAAGGCCCGCCTGCTCGTCATCGACGAGCTCGGGTTTCTCCCGCTCGACGCGGACGGGGCGAGGCTGCTCTTCCAGGTCTTCGCCGACGCATACGAGAGGCAGTCGGTGGTAATCACCACGAACCTGGAGTTCAGCAGGTGGGGGTCGGTGTTCGGGGACGACCAGATGGCCGCCGCCGTGATCGACCGCATCGTCCACCACGGGAGGCTCGTCCAGTTCCGCGGCGAGTCCTACCGCGTCCGCCATGCCCTCATGCAGGAGGGCTAGCCGCTCAAAAAGCGTGCGCGCTTCCGATGCTCAGGCTGCTCAATTTCCGATGCTCTTTTTGCTCAAATCCTCTTGACGAAACAC
>NZ_JBNPNG010000059.1:0-865 GCF_050314535.1 Collinsella sp. SGI.095 | reverse complement strand
ACAAGGTCAGGCCGGAGGACGATGGCGGGGTTCGGACGCTCGCCGCCCTGAGGAACGAGGTCGAGGCCGCGGCGGAGGCCCGGGCGGACCTGCTCTCCGAGTACAGGGCCGCCGTGGATGCCAGCCCGATCGCCGCGGAGGTGGCCGCCCTCCAGTCGATCAAGGGCTGCGCCTTCGCGCTGGCCGCAGCCTTCTCGGCCGAGGTCGGCGACTTCACGAGGTTCCGTTCCGGAAGGCAGGTCACGGCCTATTTCGGCCTCGCGCCGAGTCAGAGGTCGAGTGGCGACTCCGTGCGGCTCGGAGGCATCAGCGGCGCGGGCAACGCGCTCGTGAGGAAGCTGGCCGTTGAGGGTTCATGGTGCTACGCCGCGGCACGGCACCAGCCGAAGCTCATGCCGAGGGACACGGGCGTGCCCCTCGAGATAAGGATGCACGGGAGGAAGGGGTCCGAGCGGCTCCTGCGGCGGCGCGAGGAGATGCTCGCCCGCGGCATGCCCGCGGCGAAGGCCAACGCGGCCACCGCGGCCGAGCTCGTGAGGTGGCTCTGGGCCCTCGGCATGATGTGCCGGGAGGGCGCGGAATAGACATAGCCCCCGTCCCGGCGAGCCGGGCGGCCTTCGGGGATACCCCCTATTTCGCTGTGCGCGCGGAGCCCTCCGCATGCGCCTCGACAGACTTGGGGAACCCCGCCGAAGGAATGGAGTGCGGGCCGACAGAACGGTATCCGCGGATATGAGACTGAGCCGAAGGCGTCGATGACATGCCGGGGGCGGACCGGGACGGGTTCAACGGCAGGCCCCGCCGACCGATTGCAAGCGGTCGGCGGGGCCATTGTGGCTCTTGACAGCGGATTGGGTCATATGAG
>NZ_JBNPNG010000058.1:0-885 GCF_050314535.1 Collinsella sp. SGI.095 | reverse complement strand
ATGAAGGAAACCGAGAAGATCGAGATCATGCATTTCGACCAGGAGGGCTACCTCGAGGACGGCAAGGCGCTCTACGAGACCGGCAAGAAGATGACCGCGCTCGCCGACAAGGTCGCCGACGAGGGCTACGACGCCGTGTTCCTGATGGGCGTCGGCGGCACCTGGGACGAGCTCATGCAGCTCGAGTACCTCATGAACAAGTTCGGCGACCGCGACCTCGAGGTCTACCTGATCCACGCCGCCGAGTGGAACGTCTCCGGCCACAAGCGCATGACCGAGAAGTCCGTCGTGCTCACCGCCTCCGAGTCCGGCACCACCCCCGAGGTCCTCGAGGCCGTCAAGAAGATGAAGGACATGGGCGTGCGCGTCTACGCCATGACCAAGCCCGAGGGCCCCATCGGCCAGGCCGTCGGCGCCGAGAACTGCGTCGCCATGGCTTCCGACCATGGTTCGGGCGGCTGCGAGAAGGGCTACTACCTCGCCGACTGCTTCGGCCTGCGCCTGCTCAACCGCCGCGGCTGCTTCCCCAAGTTCGACCTGTTCATCGAGCAGACCAAGGACATCTGGAAGGACATGCTCGACATCCGCAAGAGCTTCGAGCCGCGCGCCGAGGAGCTCGCCAAGAAGTACGCCCTGGCCCCCTACACCATGTTCATCGGCTCCGGCGCCCTGTGGGGCGAGACGATCCTGTTCTCGATGTGCATCCTCGAGGAGATGCAGTGGAAGCGCACCCGCTACATCACCTCGGCCGACTTCTTCCACGGCACCCTCGAGCTCGTGGAGCCCGGCGTCCCGGTCTTCCTGTTCATGGGCGAGGACGAGAACCGCAAGCTCGACGAGCGCGTCCGCGCCTTCCTGACCCGCGGCGTGACCGGCGACACCGAC
>NZ_JBNPNG010000057.1:0-952 GCF_050314535.1 Collinsella sp. SGI.095 | reverse complement strand
GACGGGGCGCTCGCCGGGCGCGAGCAGCGCGCAGGCGTCCTCGAGCGTCGAGTTCGCGAGGTCGGCGTCCGGTCTCTCGCCGGCCCTCCACGCCACGACCGAGGAGTCGAAGCAGTCCCTGATGGCCGACAGGTAGACCTTCCTGCCGGAGGGCAGCCTGAACTCGGTGATGTCGGTGAGCCACAGGAAGTTCGGCAGGGCCGAGCGGAAGTCGCGGCGCACGAGGTTCGGCGGGGCCGGCGTCGGCTCGCCCGCATAGGAGCTGTAGGGCCTCCTCTTCCTCCTCATCCACCTGGGGACCAGGCCCTCCTCGCGCATGATGCGGAGGACGACCTTCTCCGAGGCGCGCACGGGCTCGTCGAGCTCGCGCAGGCGCGCCGTCACGAAGCGGTACCCCCGCGCCCCCTCGCCATCCTCGGTGAAGATCCTGCGCACGAGCGCGCGCAGGGGCGCGCGCCGGTCGGGCCTCGCGATCGCGCGGCGCTGGTACTCATAGGAGCTCTTTGATATCCCCAAGGAACTCGTGAGTTCTCTCAAGGACCACTTCCCGCACGGCCTCAGGCGGTCTATCACCAGGGTCTTCTCCCTGTTCGACATCCCGTCGAGGCTCTCGGCTTTTAAAACGTCCTGCACCGCCCTCAGCACCGCGTTCTCGAGCCTGAGCCGCTCGATCAGGGCGTCCTTGTCCTCCGGGTCGATGTCGGGGTAGTCGGGGCCGTCCCCGACGAGTCGCGGCAGGTCCATTCCTCCACCGGCCCTTCCCGCGGGCTTGCGCACGTCCCTGATCCAGCGCCAGACGGACGTCTTGCCGGGCCCGCCGAGTATCTCGGTTATCTCCATGACGGTGAGCCCGGCGCCGCGAAGCGCCCTGGCCCTCTCCACCATTCTCCTACTGTATGCCATGCGGACTCCGTTCCGGACCTCAACGGTCCAACTTTTTGTCCGCAGTCCC
>NZ_JBNPNG010000056.1:0-975 GCF_050314535.1 Collinsella sp. SGI.095 | reverse complement strand
GGCTCTTCGGTGGTTTCTGTGGGAGAGATTCCGGCATAGGCCCAGCTCAGCGGGCGAAAACAACGATCTGGAACTGAAACGGCCCCGGGAGGGGCCGTTTCCGCGTCATCCGCCTATGATTGCTAAGCCAAATTCAGACAACCGAAGAGGTGTGACGCATGAAGAGTCTACTACTTCTCGCCCTCGGTCTGGCCCGCACGGTCGTCCTGGGCGCGCGCATCGAGGCCGAGCGCATCGTCGTGAGCGTCCGGCCCTACAAGCGCGAGCAGCGCCGCTGCCCCGTATGCGGCAGGGCCTGCGACTTCTACGACATGGCGAACCGCGGGGCCCCCAGGCTGTGGAGGGCGATGGACCTGGCGCGCTCGGCCTGCTACCTGGAGTACGCGCCCTGCAGGGTGCGCTGCCCGGAGCACGGCGTGCGCACCGAGGCCGTCCCCTGGGCGCGGCACGGGGCGCGCTTCACGCGCGACTTCGAGGACTGGGTGGCGTGGCTGGCGGTCCGCTGCACCGCCTCGGCGGTCTCCGAGCTCGCCCGCGTCGAGTGGCACAGCGTGGGCGGCGTGTGCAGGCGCGTCTACGCCGAGCTGGAGGCCGCGCGCGGCGCCTCGAGGTTCGACGGCGTGCGCCGCATCGGCATCGACGAGACGTCGTACAAGAAGGGCCACAAGTACGTCACGGTGGTCGTCGACCACGACCGCGGCTGCCTCATCTGGGCGCACGAGGGCACCGGCAAGGACGTGCTCAACCTGTTCCTCGACGAGCTCACGCGCGAGCAGAGGCGCGCCATAGAGGTGGTGACCGCCGACGGCGCGAGGTGGATAAGGCAGCTGGTCAAGCGCCGCTGCCCCAACGCGAGGTGGGTCATGGACCCCTTCCGCGTGGTCCAGTGGATGAACGACGCGCTCGACGCCGTGCGCTGCGAGGAGTGGAACGCCGCCAGGGCCGCCGCCAGGGCCGCCAGGCCCAGGCCCGAGG
>NZ_JBNPNG010000055.1:0-1066 GCF_050314535.1 Collinsella sp. SGI.095 | reverse complement strand
GAGGAGGCTCGTCACGGGCGCCGGGGAAGTCGAGCTCAGCGTGCCGAAGCTCCGCGGGGCGACCTTCCAGACGGCCGTCATCGAGCGCTACCGCAGGCGCGAGACCTCGGTCGAGGAGGCCATCGTCGAGATGTACATGGCGGGCGTCTCCACCAGGAGGATCGAGGACGTCTCCGAGCTCCTGTGGGGAGCGCCGGTGTCCTCCGGCACCGTCTCCAACCTCAACGAGAGGGCCTTCGCGTCCATCGAGACATGGCGGCAGAGGCCGCTCGAGGGCGGCTACCCCTACGTCTTCGTCGACGGCATCTACCTCAAGCGCAGCTGGGGAGGGTCCTACGAGAACGTGGCCGTGCTGGTCGCCATCGGCGTCAACTCCGCCGGCGACCGGGAGGTCATCGGCTGCTCCGAGGGGTACACCGAGTCCGCGGAGTCCTGGCGCGAGTTCTTCTCCTGGCTCAAGGGACGCGGGCTCTCCGGCGTACGGCTCGTCACCGGCGACAAGTGCGCGGGGATGCTCGGTGCGCTCGAGGAGGTGTTCCCCGGGGCCCGCTACCAGCGCTGCACGGTGCATTTCTACCGCAACGTGCTGGGAAGGGTTCCCGTGACCAGGCGGAAGGCCGCGGCGCGCATGCTGAAGGCGATCCACGCGCAGGAATCGCGCGAGGCATGCGCCAGAAAGGCCGAGGAGGTGGCGGAGGAGCTGGAATCGATGAGGCTCGGGGCGGCCGCGAGGACGGTGCGCGACGGGTTCGCCGAGACGCTTGCCTACACGGAATTCCCGCCGGAGCACTGGCGCCGGATCAGGACGAACAACGGGATCGAGCGCATCAACCGCGAGATCAGGAGGAGGACGAGGGTCGTCGGGACCTTCCCGGACGGCAACTCTGCCCTCATGCTGGTGACGGCGAGGCTGAAGTACATAGTGGAGCACGAGTGGGGCAAGAGGAGGTACTTGGACATGTCGAAGCTGGAGGAGATGGACGAGCTGAGGGGAAAGGCGGAGGGCTAGAAGAGGACGGGGCCGGAGACGGCTAAATCAATTTGCGAAAGAATCTTGACGGTACCA
>NZ_JBNPNG010000054.1:0-1084 GCF_050314535.1 Collinsella sp. SGI.095 | reverse complement strand
GATAAGGGACTGCCTGCGCCGGGGGCTGTCGCCCGAGCAGATGGCGGCGCGCAACGGCGGCCCGGTGGACCTGTCGCCGTCGACCATCTACCGCTGGGTCTCGGCGGGCTACGACGGCATGACCAACATGGAGCTCAGGCGCAAGGTCGGCTACAGGCCGAGGAAGCGCGCCGCGGGCCGGGCGGCGACCCGCCACTCCGCCCGCAGGTCGCATGCCGCGTTCCTCGCCCTCGGGGAGGACGCGTGCGCCGCGGCCTGGGAGATGGACACCGTCGAGGGGGCCCGGGAGGACTCCGCCTGCCTGCTCACGCTGCTGCACCGCCCCAGCAGGCTCCAGCTCGCGCTGCCGCTGGAGGAGAAGACCGCCGGGTGCGTCGCGGGCGCCCTGGGGGGCGTCCGGGCCGTCCTCGGCGCCGACGGGACGCGCCGCGTGTTCCGCGCCGTCCTCACCGACAACGGCGCCGAGTTCTCCGACGAGGCGGCGATCGCGGCGCTGCTCGGCGAGGGGCCGGGCGAGACGAGGCTGTTCTACTGCGACCCCAGGCGCAGCGACCAGAAGGGCGCCTGCGAGCGCAACCACGTCGAGATCAGGAAGCTGCTGCCCAAGGGCGCCGGAATCAGGTTCGACCGGCTCGCCCCGGCCGACCTGGCGCTGGCCATGTCGCACGTGAACTCCGAGCCCCGCGGCGCGCTCGGCTTCGCGACGCCCGCGCGCGCCTTCAGGGCGATGCTCGGGGAGGACGCGGCGGCGCTGCTGGACGCCTACGGCGTGGGGGACGTGCCCATCGGGGAGCTCGACCTGACGCCGGGGCTCATCGAGAGGGCGCGCGCAGAGAGGGGCGATGCCCCGCTGGCCTAGCCTAGGAGAAAAACGGAATAGACGGACCGACCGTCCGGCTGAGTCTGGGAAGAGGTGCCGGGCGGCGGGCGGAGCATGGCCACCGGACCCATCGAAACACATCTCCACCATTCCTTCAACTGGGAAAATGGCGCCCCCGGGGCCCGAGAGGGGCCGCGGGGACGTTCGGTTAACTGCGGGAGCGTGCCATCAGCTCAATGTGTTCGGCTGAGATCGGAAATCAAC
>NZ_JBNPNG010000053.1:0-1199 GCF_050314535.1 Collinsella sp. SGI.095 | reverse complement strand
GGCTCATTCCGGGACAGGCTTTCCGGTTGGGCTTCAAGCGGAAAGTCTGTCCCATTTCTCAGAGAGCGCCAAACTAAAATTCGCCAAACGCCAGCTCGGCGCCCTGTCCCACTTAGGCGCCAATCGCACGACGATACTCTGCCATTACCTGCGCATCGGCAGCTGCGGGGTCGGCAAAATAGCGCCAGTCATAGGTCTCGGCCGAAACAACTCCGCGATAGCCGCGCGCCACCAGCCTATCCAGGTCGGCGCGCATATCGCGGTCGCCGTCACCCCAGGCAAGATGCGTCGTGCCGTCTGCCGCAACATCGACAAAATGCACGTGGGCGACATCATCGCCAAGCAGATTGAAATAATCGTCGATGGTATCCCCTGCCACCGCCATAGCGCCCAAATCCAGACACGCCTTAAGTGCCGGATGATCAACTGCCTCGATCATGCGCTTCGTGTCGGCCGCCGAGTTCACGATCATCGACTCAACCGGCTGTAGGGCCTCGAGCACCAGTCGCACGCCGCGCTCTCCCGCATGCTCGCCAATCGCACGCAGCATCGAGGCGCTGCGACCCCACGCGTCCTCGATCGGCTCGTTCAAAAATGCCCAGCCGCTCGAGACCATGACCTGCTCGGCTCCAAGTTCCGTCGCGATATCCACAACGTTCTTAAAGTACGCGAGCGTGCGGGCGCGCGCCTCATTCCCGCGCGCCGCGATATTCCACGGCTTGGGGTTGTTCTGTTCGGGACAAAGCCCCACAATCCGAACCCCATACCGCTGTGATAGCTCCCGCACCTGCTCGAGCGAATCGTATCCATGGCAATCGACATACAGATGCATCGCCCCGGTCCAAAGCTCGCAACACGTGTAGCCCGAGGCCGCTGCCGAAGAAAAGAACTCCTCAAGGTCAAAATAACGATGGCTGATATTCATGGCGGCAAGCTGGGGATAGCTCATAATTACTCTCCAACCCAAGCGAGGCCCCGTTCCATATAGGAGCGAGGCCCAATTACACAAACGTTATTTGCTCTTAGTAGTCGAACTGGTGATAGTAGCGACGGTAGTTGAGGTTGTGCTTGGTGACCGTCTCGTAGTAAGCGGCAAGGCGATCGGTGATCAGCGAGGAGAGGATCCACGGAGACACGATGACGCGGAACTCGTCGTCAAGGCCGGGGATCGCGAACTCGGCGGTGTCGATGACGTTGAT
>NZ_JBNPNG010000052.1:0-1324 GCF_050314535.1 Collinsella sp. SGI.095 | reverse complement strand
GTTGATGTTCACTAAGAAGTGGTCCGAGTGATCACTGGGAAATGAGCACCGTGAGCACGAAAAATTGAGCAGTTTAAGCAAGAGGGCCGCGCCCCGGGGACCGGGGACGCGGCCCTCGCCGTATGGTTTCCCCGGGCGGTTACTTTGGCGAGCCCGCCCGGGAAGGATGGAGGAGATGACCGTGCCCCTGGACACAGTGAATGATATACGGTCGATGGATGCCGCCGGGCGCTCGAGGTCCGAGATCGCCCGAATGCTCCACGTGAGCCGGAACACCGTGGCGAAGTACGCCGACATGGAGGACATGTCGCCCGCCGCGCCGATGCCCCGGAGGAGGGGCAGGCCCGCGCTCGAGGGCAACGAGGAATGGGTCGCGGGCGTTCTCGAGGCCGACCTCGGGGCCCCGAGGAAGCAGCGCCACACCGCCAGGCGGATCTACGACAGGCTCGTCGCCGAGCGCGGCTACGGCGGCTCGTACTCCACCGTGCAGAGGTTCGTCCGCGAGCTCAGGCTCGCCCGGGCGGCGGCGGGCGGAGAGGGGTACCTCGAGCTCGAGTGGGCGCCCGGCACCTGCCAGGTCGATTTCGGGAACTTCCGCGCCGCGGTCGGCGGGAGGACCCTCGACCTCAAGCTGCTGGTCGCGACGCTCCCGCACTCGAACGACCGGCAGTGCGTCGCCCTCATGTCGCAGAGGTCGGAGTGCCTGTGCGCCGGGCTGCTCGAGATCTTCCGCCGCTGGGGCCGCGCCCCGGCTGCGATGGTGCTCGACAACGCCACCGAGGCGGGCAGGATGGTACGCGGCGAGGTCACGGAATCGAGGCTGTTCTCGCAGTTCAGGGCCCACTACCGCTTCGAGAGCCGGTACTGCAACCCCTATTCGGGAAACGAGAAGGGCTCCGTCGAGAACGCCGTGGGGTTCCTCCGGCGCAACCTCCTCGTCCCCGTGCCGGCGTTCGGCACGCTCCCCGAGCTCAACGCGTTCCTCGCCGAGGGATGCGCGAGGATCAACGCGGCGGCGCGCTGCCGCGACGGCAGGCCGCACGGGGAGGCCTACCGGGAGGACCTCGCCGCCATGCGCGCCCTTCCCGGTGTGGAGTTCGACGCGGTGAGGTGGGTCACCGCCCGCGCCGACAAGCGCGGCTACGTCGAGGCCGACGGGCGCGAGTACGTCGCCGGGCCCGCCTGGCACGGGCGGAGCCTGCTCGTCGGCATGCGCGCGACGACGGTGGAGATCCTCGCCGACCGCGGCCGCCGGGTCGCCGTCCTCCCCAGGGCCTTCGGGGAGGGCCCCGCGGTCCGGAACCCCCTCTCGCTCGTGCCCGCC
>NZ_JBNPNG010000051.1:0-1379 GCF_050314535.1 Collinsella sp. SGI.095 | reverse complement strand
AGATTTCTTCTGGGGCGGTTGACAAGGGCTGTCCTTCAGCCCTGCAATTAAGAGGATGATGAGCTGGCTGAGCTCATGAAGGGCCTTGGGAGCGAGGGGTGCCCACCAGCAATTCAGCCTCGATGGTGATGCTTTTCACACGCGATAGATTTAGGGACTCCGCGTCGATGCCGAACAGCAGCGGCGTCATCTCGGCGAACACGCGGACGTCCCTTTCGGACATCTCGAAGGTGCGCGTCACCTTGATGCGGTCGGTCATCTTGAAGTGCTTCTCAAAGCAATCGGTCACCAGCTGGTTTGAGTATTCCTTGCTGCGCAAAGATCCTTCAGCAAGGTGGCGCAGCTCCGTAAGATGATTGCTGCCTGGAACCACTTTGACCAGCACTCCTGGCGCGGAGGCGTTTCTGGTTGGGGTGAGAACGCGCTTGAATTCGTCGTAGTTCGAGGGAGCGAATACGTCCACCACGCAGTTGATGGAGCCTTTCAGCACGGGGATGTTCGTCAGGTCGCCAACCAGCCATTTGACCGCCTTTCTGGAATCGTGGCGGGCCGCCATCAGCATGGCGTCTTTTGAGAGGTCAAACGCCACCACGTCGACACAGAGGTTTTCTCGGATTGCACGTGCATAGAAGCCTTCTCCGCATCCCGCGTCGAGCACGCGGAATGGCGTCGCGTTCACAGCTGCAGGACCCTCGCTTGGGGAAAGGGCCCTTCCTACCGCGGTGAGGACGGCTTCTTTCACGTGGTCGTAATACCCTGCCTCCAGGATTGCCATGCGGCTCTCAAAGGATTCTTTGCTGTAGTGGGCTGACTGCCTGGAGGGCCCTAGAAGGTTTACGTACCCCTGCTTTGCGATATCGAAGCAGTGCCTCTTCGGACATACGAGGCTCCCTTCCTGCAGCTTCAGGGCGCTGTGGCAAAGGGGGCAAGAGAGCACGTCGGCGCTGTCAGCAAATCGCGCGTATCTGTCGAGTACCATTGCGTCTCCTTTCGTCCAAGCAATTCTAGCAGATGAGTCTTCCCCAGCAGTGCATGGCTAATCACAGCAGGCAGAACCGCACAGTGACAAATAGCTGAGCTATTTCAAGCTGGGATTTCGGTATTCTGCTGCCCTCTTTTGGGCCACTTCATTTCGCCACGCTTTTGACAGGAGCAACAGGGTCCTCGCGCGCAAAACGCATATGGGCAATGCAGCCGTCTGTCAGGGCATGCCTGCGCCCCCGAACCTGCCGAAAAGGCGCTGATCTGCCCGCCAGGGCATGCCTGCGACCCCGAACCAGCCGAAAGGGGGGTGGATCTGCCCGCCAGGGCATTGGCAGAAGAAAGAATGCCGAGATACTCAATAAGAAGATTGATAACCTTCAGCAGGTGAAAAAAGG
>NZ_JBNPNG010000050.1:0-1390 GCF_050314535.1 Collinsella sp. SGI.095 | reverse complement strand
AAGGAGAGCGTCGCGAACGCCGACTTGACCAGCCGGGCGTCCTTCCTGGGCCCGGCGGAGTGGCCGACGATCTCCCTGTTGTAGAGGTCGACGAGCAGGCAGACGTAGTTCCACGAGGCCCCGACGCGCACGTAGGTCAGGTCGCTGCATATATGGGTGCGCGGCGCCCTGCCGCCGAAGCCGCGCGCGACGACGTTGGGCACGTCGGCCTCGTTGACCGCCCCGGGGTGCACCTTGAACCTCTTCCTGCCGTATGCGCTGACCAGGCCGTTCTCCCTCATGATGCGGCAGACCCGGCGCCGGCTGACGGTGACGCCCGACCTCTCGAGCGACGCCTTTATCTTGCGCGAGCCGTACCGGCCCTTGCTGGCGGCGTGGGCCGCGACCACGGCCGGCGCGGCGGGGTCCGGCGCGGCGGGCCGGTCGGCCCGCGAGCGCATGGAGTAGTACGTCGACCTTGCGACGCCGAGGAGCCTGCACTGCGCTGATATGGGGTAGCGGCCCTCGTTGGCCGCTATGGCCCTCACTTTCGAGCGTATATCAGCGCCGCTTGTTTTAAGACGTCGACCTCCATCCGGAGCCTGCGGTTCTCGCGCTCGAGCTCCAGGATCCGGTTCTGCTCGGGCGTGCGGTTGTCCGCGGCGCGCGGCGAGCCGGTCGCGTTTATCGACTTGACCCGCCTCTCCACGGTGCTCTTGCCGAGGTCGTACTCGTCCATGATCTCGCGCTTGGGCTTGCCGGCGTTGTAGAGGTCGACTATCTGCCTCTTGAACTCGTCGGTGAAATGCCTCGGGTGCCTGGGGTCCCTCATATACGGCCCTCCCGTCTCCTGCGCCCCTCCCGGAACTGTCCACATCAGTGTAGCCAATCCACGCCGGACCACCCGCTGATGACGGGCGAGCGGGGCGGGATGGAGGAGGTGCCCCCGGAGGACTGGGAGATACCGTTCTAGGCAGCGGGCGGGCCGGCCGCGACGGCGCCGGCCCGCCCGGAGGCGGTCAGCATGAGGGTGTCGAAATTCGACAGACGTATTTGTCGATTTTTACTTGACGGAACACAATCGCCGAGGTGCGCGCCTTCACCGCCCCGGAGCGCGCCGCGAGCATGCAGCGCACCCCGTCGACCCACCCGTCCTGGCTCTTGGGGGTCCCGAGCCTCGAGCCGGACATCGCCGCGCGGGCGGCCCTCTCCGCGTCCGCCTCGTCGCACTTGCCCTGCCCCGGGCGCCTCCTCTGCATCCTCGCCGGGGAGAGCGCCTCGCGCACGGGCATCCCCAGCGACGCGAGGTGCCTGGTGAGGCCCGCCCCGTAGGACGACGTCCCCTCCATCGCGACGCAGGCCGGCTCCCCGGCCGCCGCGATCGCCCCGGCGAGCGCCTCGTAGCCCGCCT
>NZ_JBNPNG010000049.1:0-1447 GCF_050314535.1 Collinsella sp. SGI.095 | reverse complement strand
TGAACTGCACCCCAAAACTTGGACGGCTTAAATAAGAACTACGCCGCAAGGGACTGTCTCCGGAACTCCTCCGGGGTCAGTCCCTTCAGTTTAACCTGGCGCCTCCTCGTGTTCCAATGGACCACGAAGTCGTCGAGGTCCGCCTTGAAGGACTCGAAGTCCGGCCACGTCCTTCCGCGGAAGAACTCGTCCTTGATGTGGCCGAACACCTGCTCCGTCGCGCCGTTGTCGATGCAGTTGCCCTTCCGGGACATGCTCTGCACCACGCCGGCCTCCTCCAACCGTCTGCACCAACCGGCCTGCTGGTACTGCCAGCCCATGTCCGAGTGCAGGATCGGCCTGGAGCCCTTGGGCTTCTTGGACACGAGCTGGTCGAGCAGCTCGTGCTGCTGAGCCATGTTGGGGTGCAGCGACGTGGACCAGGCGACGATCTCCTTGCTGCCGAAGTCGTAGACCGGCGCGAAGTAGGCCTTGCCCCAGGGCTGTTTGAACTCGGTGACGTCGGTGCCCATCTTTTCCCACGGCCCGTCGGCGGCGAAGTCGCGCCCGATGACGTTCTCGAAGGTCTTTCCGACCTTGCCCCTGTACGAGTTGTACCTGTGGTAGTCGGTCTCGCGGCGGATCCCGCAGCTGATGCCCATCTCGCGCATCATCTTCAGCACGGTCTTGTAGGCTATGCGCACGCCCTGCTCGGCGCGCAGGCACATGGCGATCTGCCTGTGGCCGCACCCGTTGGCCGTGCGCGAGAATATCTCGGCGGCGGCCTCCCAGAGCTCGGGCCTGGTGGGAGCCTTCGGGTGCGACAGCGCGTAGTAGTAGCTCGACCTCGCCAGGCCGGCGCACTCCAGCAGGCACCCCAGCCCGTACCCCTCTTCGCGCAGGGCGCTCACGGCCTCGACCTTCGCCCTGGTCAGAGTCCGTCCCTCTCGACCAGGGCACGCAATTTTTTTAGGTAGGCCACCTCGGTCTCGAGCCTTCGGCAGCGCTCCTCGAGCTCCTGCTCGCGCGTGCGCGGCCTCGCCTTGGAACCGCTCGGCCGGCCCTTGGGCCTGGGCCTGAGCGCCTCGGCGCCGCCCTCGCGGTAGAGCGCGCACCATCTCTTGAGCGGCGCCAGGGACATGACCCCGAAC
The DNA here is from genome assembly GCF_050314535.1 of Collinsella sp. SGI.095. Taxonomy (NCBI): domain Bacteria; kingdom Bacillati; phylum Actinomycetota; class Coriobacteriia; order Coriobacteriales; family Coriobacteriaceae; genus Collinsella; species Collinsella sp. SGI.095. The sequence goes on along the minus strand of NZ_JBNPNG010000049.1, from coordinate 317 downwards.
GCCTTCATGGCGTCCCGCTTGCCCATGCCGCCGTCGACGACGGCGGAGGCGGCGGCGACCTTCTGCTCGTATGTGTACCTGGTCTGCTTGCCGTCCATGGATAGCAGCACCTCGCTTCCGAACGACCGGTATACGTAGAGCCATTGTCTCACGGTGTCGCGCGGGACCGACAGCGCCTTCGCCGCCGACTCGGAGCCGTGGCCTCGCTCGAAGAGCCCGATCGCCGCCTTCCTGGCCTCGATGTCGTGCTTCACCCTCAAGTCGACACGCATAAAAAGCCTCCCATTTCTCATGTCCAAGAAATGGGAGGCAGTTCA
>NZ_JBNPNG010000048.1:0-1455 GCF_050314535.1 Collinsella sp. SGI.095 | reverse complement strand
GTGAACTGCGCCCCGAAACTTGGACTGAATAAATAGCGACTACGCCGCAAGGGCCCGGTTCCGGAACTCCTCCGGCGTCAGGCCCTTCAATCTTACCTGCCTGCGCCGCGTGTTCCAATGGGCTATGTACTCCTCCAGGTCGCGCTTGAAGTCCTCGAAGCTGCCCCACTCCCTGCCGCGGTAGAACTCGTCCTTCACGTGGCCGAAGAGCTGCTCGGTGGCGGCGTTGTCGATGCAGTTCCCCTTGCGCGACATGCTCTGGGTGATGCCCGCCCCCTCCAGCCTGGAGGTGTAGGACTCGTGCTGGTACTGCCAGCCCATGTCCGAGTGCATGGTCGGTGCCGCCCCGTCGGGCAGGGCCTCGAGGAGCCGGTCGAGCATCCTGTGCTGCTGGGCGAGGTCCGGAGAGGTCGATATGTCGCTCGCCACGATCTCCTTCGTGCAGAAGTCGAGCACCGGGGCCCAGTAGGCCTTGGCGCCGGCGACCTTGAACTCGGTGACGTCGGTGCCGAGCTTCTGCCACGGCCCCTCGGCGCCGAAATCCCTCGCGATGACGTTCTCGAACGTGCTCCCCACGAGCCCCCTGTAGGAGCTGTACCGGCGGCGGGAGCCCCGGCGGCGTATCGCGCACCGGATGCCCATCTCGCGCATCATCTTGAGCACGGTCTTGTCGGCCACGACCGCGCCCAGCTCGGCGCGCAGGCACATGGCTACCTGCCGGTGCCCGCAGCCGTTGGCGGTGCGCGAGAATATCTCGGCCGCGGCGTCGCGCAGCTCGGGCCTGGTCGGCCTCCGCGGGTGCGCCAGCGCGTAGTAGTAGGTCGACCTCCTGAGCCCCGAGCACTCCAGCAGGTGGCGCAGGGAGTGCCCCTCCGCCCTCAGCGCCCTCACCGCCTCGGCCGCCGCCCTGGTCAGAGCCCGTCCCGCTCGACCAGGGCGCGCAATTTTTTTAGGTAGGCGACCTCGGCCTCGAGCCTGCGGCAGCGCTCCTCGAGCTCCTGCTCGCGGGTGCGGGCCCGGGGTTTCGACCTCGACCCCCTCGGCCTGCCCTTCGGTCCGGGCCGCAGCGCCTCGGCGCCGCCCTCGCGGTAGAGCCTGCACCAGCGCTCCAGCGGGGACTTCGACCTGATCCCGAACTCGGCCATGGCGTCGGTCTTCGCCATCCCGCCGTCGACCACGGCCGACGCCGCGGCGACCCTCTGCTCGAATGTGTACCTGGATTGTTTCCCGCCCATGGACAGCAGCGCCTCGCTTCCGAACGCCCGGTATACCCACTGCCATTCTCTCACGGTCTCGCGGGGGACGGACAGGGCCTCGGCCGCCGGCTTGCAGCCGACGCCGGCGTCGAAGAGCTCGACGGCCCGCCTCCTGGACTCCAGGTCGTGCTTCACCCTGAGGTCTATACTCATGGAAAACCTCCCATTTCCCGATGTCCAAGAAATGGGAGGCAGTTCA
>NZ_JBNPNG010000047.1:0-1502 GCF_050314535.1 Collinsella sp. SGI.095 | reverse complement strand
GATCGCGTGCCGAATGTTGGTGTAAGGAGCCGCTTCCCTGGCCGTAGAAAGCAGGAAGCGGTTATCGCCTAGAATTCTAATTGCTGAAGTCAGGATTCGTGGAAAGGCAATAACCGCATATGGACAAGATACACGAGATTGCGGGCGACGGCACCCAGATGCCGAGATTCGACGACGGCATGGTGAACATGACGGAGCTGATCAGGGTCATGGCCGAGTCGCTCGTCAACGAGATCATGGACGCCCAGGCCGACGAGGCCTGCGAGGCCGGCAACCAGAGAAACGGATACCGCGAGCGCAGGCTCACCACCAGCGTGGGGACCATCAACCTCAGGATCCCGAAGCTGCGCGCGGGGAGCTACTTCCCGGAGGACCTGATCGAGCGCTACTCGCGCGCGGACCGCGCGGTCGTCGCCGCGGTCTCCGAGATGGTGACCAACGGCGTGTCCACCAGGAAGGTGAAGCGCGTGGCGCAGTCCATGGGCATAGACCGAATGAGCGCCAGCCAGGTGTCGAGGATGTGCTCGTCGCTGGACGAGTCGGTCGCCGACCTGCAGGAACGCGACCTGTCCGACGTCGCCTACCCCTACATCTGGCTCGACGCCACCTACATCAAGTGCAGGGACGCCGGCCGCGTGCAGTCCACCGCGCTCGTGACCGCCATCGGCGCCGGCTCGGGCGGGTACAGGCGCCTTCTGGGGCTCGACGCCATCGACACGGAGTCCTACGACGGCTGGAGGGCGTTCCTTCTCTCGCTGCGGGCGCGCGGGGTCGACGGCGTCATCTGCGTCACCAGCGATGCGCACGAGGGCCTCAGGCGCGCGATCCAGGAGGTCTTCCCCGGCGCCGCGTGGCAGCGCTGCATCGTGCACCTGATGCGCAACGCCGCCGGCAACGCGCCGACCAGGCAGAAGAGGGCCGCGATCCTCGGCATCCTCAAGGCCGTGTTCTCGGAGCGCGACCCTGAGCTGGTGCGGGAACTGTACCAGCTGGCCATAGGCCAGATAGAGGGCTTCTGCCCCAAGGCCGCCGCAATCCTTGAGGAGGCCGAGGCCGACGCCCTGGCCTACCTGGACTTCCCCTACGAGCACCACGTGAGGCTGCGCACCAACAACGTGCAGGAGCGCGCCAACCGAGAGCTCAAGCGGCGGAGCCGCGTCGTGCAGGTGTTCCCGTCCAGGAAATCCCTGATCAGGATGATGGGTGCGGTGTTCTCCGAGCTGGATGAGGAATGGGCTGGCCGACGCTGGTTCAGCGACGACTCCATAGGCAGGGCCGTGGAGGGCGCAAAAGTCAACGCGCCGAAGCACGCCTACGAGGGCACCGCGGCAGAGCACGCGGCCAGGATCATCGCGCTCGTCGTGGCCGACAACCCGATTTCCGGCAGGAAGGCGGCGTGACATGAGCTAGAATGACGGCATTCTAGGTGATTCTCGCCTCGCTCAGGCGGCCTCCGGCCACAATCGCGAGGCGAGCCTTACACCAACTTTTGCGACACTACC
>NZ_JBNPNG010000046.1:0-2007 GCF_050314535.1 Collinsella sp. SGI.095 | reverse complement strand
GCGGGGCGGGAATCTGGTTGCACACAACTCCTACACAGTTTGGGATTCTCAGCTGTATTTAGCAGTAATAGAGAGGGGACCTCGTTTCCGAGATCCCCTTTTTCGTCTATCTATAGAAATAGGCTTTCAAAGCCTTAGGCCAACAGCTTGCGACCTGACTCCTCAATCGCGTCAAGTGCTGCATCAGCCTCGGCGGCATCCGCGCCCTTAGCGAAGATGTACAGCTTGATCTTGGGCTCGGTGCCGGAAGGACGGACAATACCCTTGTTGCCACCCTCAAGATCGAACTCAATGACATTAGCCTTCGGCAGGCCGTTCACGCAGGTGTTGTAATCCACAACGGCCTCGATCTTGGAGCCTGCGAGCTCCGCGGGCGGGTTCTCGCGCAGACCAGCCATGATGCCGGCCATCTTTGCCGCACCCTCAGCGCCCGGATAGCTCAGCGAAATCGTCTTGTTGTGATAGTAGCCATACTTCTCGTACAGCTCGTGCATCGCATCGGCAAGGTTCTTGCCCTGGAGCTTGTAATACTGCGCCATCTGGCAAATCAGAAGCGAAGTGCTCACGGCGTCCTTGTCGCGCACGTGGTCGCCGGCCAGATAACCGTAGCTCTCCTCGAAACCGAAGATAAAGCGATCGACTTCACCAGCATCGGAAAGCGAGGTAATGATGTCACCGATGTACTTGAAGCCCGTCAGGCAGCGACGGAGCTCAAAGCCATACTCCTCGGCCAGAGCATCGACCATGGCGGAAGAAACAATGGTAGTAACCGCGACCTTCTTGGTGAGATCCTCGCCGCGGGCGGCACGGGTCTTGCAGATATAGTCGAGCAGCAGAACGCCCATCTCATTGCCGGTCAGCAGCAGATAGTCATCACCATTCTTAACAGCAACGCCAACACGGTCGGCGTCAGGATCGGTTGCAAGCAGCAGATCGGGGTGAACCTGCTCGCACAGGTCGATTCCCTTCTGCATGGCCTGACGGATCTCGGGGTTAGGATACGGGCAGGTCGGGAAATCGCCGTTCGGGTCCTTCTGCTCGGGAACAACCGTGACATCGGTGATGCCGGCGCGCTCGAGCACCGTCGTGACGGGAATGAGGCCAGTGCCGTTGAGCGGAGTGTAGACGAGCTTAAGCGGAGCGCCAGCGATCTCCTCGGCAGAAAGGTTGGTCACGCCGCGCGCGAGAACGGCGTCGTAATAACGCTCGAGGCACGAGTCATCGATCCATTTGACCAGACCCTGCTCAAGAGCCTCATCGAAGTCCATGGACTTCACGCCAGTGAACGTATCGGTCTCGGCAATAGCCTTAGAAATTGCATCGGCGGCCTCGCTCGTGATCTGGCAGCCGTCGGGGCCATAGGCCTTATAGCCGTTATAGGGCGCCGGGTTATGACTAGCGGTCATGCAAATGCCACCGGAGCACTCAAGGTCGCGGACGGCCCAGGAAAGCGTCGGCACGGGAGAAATCTTAGGGTACACGAGAGCAGTCACGCCGTTTGCTGCAAGAATGGCGGCCGTCGTCTTAACAAACAGTTCGCCCTTATTGCGGCTATCGCGAGCAATGGCAACCGTCGGATGCTCAAAAGTCGCATTGAGATAGTCGGCGAAGCCCTGCGTTGCACGGCCGACCGTATAGATATTCATACGGTTAGTGCCAGCACCGATCGTGCCACGCAGGCCAGCGGTGCCGAAGGCAAGATCCTGAAAGAAGGCATCGGTGATGGCATCCTCGTCACCCTGCTCCTTCATCGTGTTGAGCTCGGTCAGCAGCTCATCATCCTTGACATTGGCAATCCAAGTATCAAGCAGCTCGTGAACATCTGCCATGTGCGTCCTTCCTTCATAATCAATAAAACGGCCCGCCTAAAACAGGTCAAGCGCAGTATCACGCTTAAGTAGATAGTAATCCATTGAGTGCGTGAGACTGTCAGGAGAACGGTGAACGTCTGAATAAGACGGCAGATGATATCGTTGTAAAAATTGTCATTTAGTTAAATTGCCTGAG
>NZ_JBNPNG010000045.1:0-2256 GCF_050314535.1 Collinsella sp. SGI.095 | reverse complement strand
TGTTAGCGTCAATCTATTTTTCACCAGTTTCGCTAAACAGGCGCGCCGTTTGCGCAAAGGCGGTTTCACCGGTTGCGCTAACGTATTTTCACCGATTCCGGTCACGGCTCGACGGGGCCGTCCCTCGGCAGGTCCTTCAGCCTGTAGGACCTGCCGGTTATCTTGACCAGGTGGCAGTGGTGGCACACCCTGTCCGCGATCGCGCTCGCCGCCACGTCGTCCCCGAACACCCTGCCCCAGCCGCTGATCCCCACGTTGGTGGTGATGATCGTCGAGCGCTGCTCGTAGCGCGTCGATATCAGCTGGAACAGCAGGTCCGCGCCCGCGCTGCCGACGTCGAGGTAGCCGAGCTCGTCGATGATCAGCAGCCTCGAGTGGGCGTAGTACCTGAGCCTCTTCTTGAGGATGCCGCGCGACGAGGCGTCCTCCAGGTCCTCGACGAGCCGGGCGCAGTCCACGAACCTGACCTCGCGCCCCGCCCTGACCGCCTCGATGCCCAGCGCGACGGCGAGGTGCGTCTTGCCCACGCCGGGGCTCCCCACGAACAGGACGTTCTCGGCCCGCTCGACGAACCTCAGGGTCGCGAGCTCCTCGATCTCGGCGCGCGGGACCGACGGCTGGAAGTCCCAGTCGAAGTCCGCCAGCCCCTTGACGTAGGGGAACCCCGACGACCGTATGCGCTGGCTGGTGATCCTGACCTCCCGGGCGGCGACCTCGACGCGCGTCATCTCCTCGAGGGCGGAGGCGAAGCCCCGCTCGCCCGCGGCGACCATCCTCACGTAGTCGGGCAGGGACGCCGCCATCTCGTGCAGCCCGAGCGCGGAGAGGTTCGCCTGCGCCCTGATCGAGGGGCTGCCCTCCGCGACGGCGCCCATCACGCCCCTCCGAGCGAGTCGAGCAGCGCGAGGTTGGCGCGCGCGGCCTCGGCGATGTCCACGTCGGCCAGGCCCCGCTTCCCCTCGAGGGCCTGCCCGTAGTGGTCGGGGTCGTAGTTGATGGGCCTCGACGGCCCGGACGCGGCGTCGTGGACGGCGACCTCCTCGCCGGCCATCCTCACCACGACCTGGCCGCCGGGCATCGCCACGACGCTCACGCGCCGGCCGATGCAGCGCCTGGGCACGGACCACTCCCTGCCGGCGGCCCTGACGAGCATGGTCGGCGGGACGGTCTGGACGCTCACGTCGCCCACCATCGACTCGAGGAGACGGAGGTTCCCGATGGGCCGCAGGCTCTCCTTCTCCCGCATGAACAGCGCGTCGGGCGGCAGGCCGGTGGTGCGGTTCGGCTCAGAGTTTGCCTGGGCCTCGACCCGGGCCACCGCCTCGACTAGGCCGCTCCACCCGGTGAACTCGCCGCCGTAGGCGAGCAGGCGGTTCAGGAAGCGGTTGGCCGACTCGTCCTTGCCCTTGGTCTGCGGCGAGCGCGGCGCGCAGAGCCTGAGCTCGAAGCCGGCCTCCCGCGCGAACCGCCACGCCCTCTCCTGCCTGGTCCTCCTGCGGCCAGAGACGGTCACCAGGCACGACATGTTGTCCGTGATGCACTCCTCCGGGACGCCGCCGAGGCGGGTGAAGGTGGCGAGCAGGCAGGACAGCAGGTCGTCGAGCGTGCGGCTCCTGACCGGTATGAAGCGGTGCTTCCGGGAGTAGCCGAGCGTCGCGGTGAACACGCTGAACTCGAAGACCTCGCCCTCCGAGTCGACGAGCCTCATGTCCTCCTTCCAGTCGAACTGCAGCTGCCTGCCCGGGGGCGTCTCGAACCGCGGGTGCGGCTCGCGGCCGCCCGCGCCCCCGAAGGGCACGTCGCGGGCCCGGCACCACGCGGTGAAGGCGCCGTACCCGGGCAGCCCCTCCCCGCGGCCCTCGCGCAGGAACGCGTAGACTGCCATCTTGGTCATCCCGGGCAGCTGGGCCTTCGCGCGGATCACCTCCTCGAGCGGGTCGAAGGCGCTGCCCCTCGCGGACCTCCCGTCGGCGGCGGACTCGCCCTCCCGCCAGTACTCGGCGACCGTGTGCCGGTCCATGCCGTGCCTCCTCGCGATCTCGCTGAAGTTCGGCTTCGCGCCGGACCCCCTGTAGACGTTCAGCTCTCCCATTACGTTTCGCTCCATATCCCGCTCCTCCCGGGTCGGATACCCGATCGGAGCATAGTTCCGTTAGCGCAGTTGGTGAAAGTACGTTAGCGGGGTCGGCGAAAGCGCGTTAGCGCATTCGGCGAGATGCGTTTGCGAAAGTGGTCAATTTTAGATTAGCGCTAACA
>NZ_JBNPNG010000044.1:0-2277 GCF_050314535.1 Collinsella sp. SGI.095 | reverse complement strand
CGATGCCGGGCGCCCCGAACCACTTATGCCATGAGAGACGGCATCCGATTCTCCTTGACTTGGTCTCAATGTGATATCACAATGCAATCAGCAGTCGCACGGACTGCTCGGGGACTCGCCTCCTCCCCATCGCAATCTGGAGCGCGGCGCCGGGGACGTCACGCAAACGCCGGCGCAGTCGTGAAAGGAACTCACAATGAGCGTGGAAAAGCAACTCAAGGCCAAGTCGGGCTACGGCATGCTCGTCGCCGTGGCGGTGGCGCTCATCGCCATCATCGGCCTCTTTATCTGGAGCACCATCGGGCTCGCGAGCACGCCCGACGGCGTCGACGCGCCCGCAGTCTACGGATGGGGGCTCGGCCTCAGCATCCTCGCGTTTTGCCTGTGGTTCATCCCACTCAACGGATTCTTCTCGCTGCAGCCCGGCCAGGCGCGCGTGTGCATCCTGTTCGGCAAGTACGTGGGCACCGTCCGCGACGAGGGCTTCTTCTGGGCCAACCCGTTCTTTAGCAAGAGCATGGGCGGATCGGCCGGGATCGGCGAGATGATCGAGCTCGAGATGAGCGATTCCAAGGCCGCCAAGGCCGCGGCGCAGAAGGCCGCCAAGGGCAACCCCACCACTATCTCCACCCGCGTGCGCACCCTGAATGGCGAGCGCCTGAAGGTCAACGACAAAATGGGCAACCCCATCGAGATCGCAACCGTCGTGGTGTGGCACGTCGCCGATACCGCCAAGGCGCTCTTCGACGTCGACGACTACCAGAGCTATGTCGCCATGCAGGCCGAGACGGCGCTGCGCCACGTGGCGAGCGTGTACGCCTACGACCACCTGGAGGACGAGTCCGATGCCGCCGGCGCCATCACGCTGCGCGCCAATGTGGAAGAGGTCTCCGAAGCCCTGCGCCGCGAGCTCGCGATGCGCCTGGCGCCCGCCGGCGTCGAGGTCGACGATGCACGTCTCACGCACCTCGCCTACTCCCCCGAGATCGCCCAGGCGATGCTGCGCCGCCAGCAGGCGGAGGCCGTCATCGCCGCACGCAAGAAGATCGTCGAGGGCGCGGTCTCCATGGTCGACATGGCCGTGAAGGAGATGGCTGCCGGCGGCACCATCGAGCTCGACGACGAGCGCAAGGCGCAGATGGCCAGCAACCTCATGGTGGTCCTGTGCGGCGAGTCCGAGGCGCACCCGGTTCTGAACGCAGGTTCTCTGTACTAACCCCAACACCAATGAGTAATTTGGGGACGGGTGCAAAATTGCACATTCGACAAGAAGGCACGTCATGGCACGCAAGCAGTATCCACTCCGTATAGACCCCGCTATCTGGGAGGCCGTCCAACGCTGGGCGGACGATGAGATGCGCAGCGCCAACGGTCAGGTGGAATGGATCTTGCGAGACGCCCTCAAACGCGCGGGAAGGCTGCCAAAGAAAGAGCCCTCGTTCAAGGGCACGCCCAAAGGCGAAGAGGGCTAAGCCGGGAAGACAGGGCTCGGCCGCTGCCGACGTCGGGGCAAAGCCGCGCTCTGCCTCGCCAGCGCCGAGGCAGAGCTGAGCCCCGCCGCTCCAAAGTCGAGCCGAGCGGCGGGGCCAACACCAACCCAAAGCAAGCTCGCCCCCTCTATACGCACCAACCGGTCCCCGGAGGCATCCGCCTTTGGGGACCGTTCTTTTCCCAGCTAGATGTCGTATATAAAGCCTTTTGACAGCTCGATTTTGCCCCGTGGGGGTCAAATATAAAGACCTTTGATGGTACGATGCTCGCGTCAATGACATGGTGGCTCTCGACAGGGGTCACCCCGACCCTCTAGGGAGCAAACGCATGGAGCTGGGCTCGCACATCAAGGAGCATCGCACGGAGCTCGGACTGTCCCAAGACGATCTGGCGGAGCGCATCTACGTGTCGCGCCAGACCATCAGCAACTGGGAGTGCGGGGTATCACTTAGATAAAGATACCACACCATTCCCACGCTGACTTTTGCTCAACCGATACAGCCGGAGGGCTGGATAACAAGAAAAGGCGGTATGCGCCCCGTGGAGGGGTAGCGTACCGCCTTTTCTTGTGGGGGTTTCCAAAGGGGGCAACGCCCCCATTTGGCACACGACTTTGCGAAGCAAAGTGTAGTGTGTTATACGCTCTGTCGGCGTTGCCGTGAAAATGCCGTTGCCGCCGGGGAGGGCAAGGGCATTTGAAGCGGCAGGAAAACAGGGCTGTGCTTGCGTGGCGTAGAGCCGTAAGCACAGGTCTGGTTTCAACAGCAGACTGGGCGTATATGAAAT
>NZ_JBNPNG010000043.1:0-2407 GCF_050314535.1 Collinsella sp. SGI.095 | reverse complement strand
TGTTTTTCACAACAACTAAATTTAGGATTTCACGACTAATTTCTTTCGGGTTTCACCGTTTTGCAAAGGTGCCGCACCCTTTCTTCGCTAACTGTCCGATCTTCCCATCATCAAGGCTTCCTCGAACCTTCTGCTCTGCCCGCCGAACTCAACCAGCCGACCATGATGCATGATCCTGTCAATCGTCGCCGTGGCCAGGTGCGCGTCTCCCAGCACAGTGCCCCATTTGCCGAACTCTATGTTGGTTGTGACGATCATGCTCCTCGTCTCGTACGTTGCCGACATCACCTGGTAGAGCAGCCGAGCGCCCTCGATGTCTATCGGGATGTAGCCGTACTCGTCGATTATCAGCAGGTCCGCCTTGGCTATGTCGCGAAGCACCTGCTCGAGCCTGTTGTCGGCGACGGCCGCCTTCAGCATCAGCACCAGCGACGCGGTCTCGAAGTACCTGACCTTGTAGCCCCGCTCGGCCGCCAGCACGCCCAGTGCGATCGACAGGTGGGTCTTTCCGCGTCCGCATCCTCCGTAGAACACGAAGTCCTGGGCCTGCCGGACAAACTCCAATGACACCAGGTCATCGACGGTGTAGCCGTCTGGGAAGGACACCTCGCCGAAGTCGAAGTCCGCGACCGACTTCACGGCCGGGAATTTGGCCTGCCTCATGAGCCTTGCCTTCCTGTTCTCCTCCCTGGTGGCGTTCTCGCTCCTGATCAGCTCGCATGCAGCCACCAGCTGGCCTCGCGTGGCATCCTTGGAAAACGCAGCGATCGTCGACTTGGTGAAGTACATGGTCCTGGCCAGCGCGGCGAACTCCGCCTCGATCTGGCCCCTCGTCATCTGCTCGATGTCCATGGCTAGGCCTCCTTTGCGAAGACGGCGTCGTACATCCCGAGGTCGGGGCTGTCGTCGTATGCGATGGACCCTTGGCCGTTCGCCGTGCATGCGGCAGCCAATGCGACGTCAGCGCGGCTGGGGACGCCGCCGTCGGCGCCGAGCGCGGCCATCGCCGCTACCGCGGCCTCGTAGCCCGCATCCGCGCTGACGTCGCGAAGCATCCTGAGCATCGTGCCCCTGTCGGCCCTGCCCATGGAATCCATCGACCTGGCCAGCGATTTCGGCAAGGTCGCCCTGACGGCGCTGTTCTGCCATCCGCCCGGCTTCCTGCAAAGGAGCGCCAGCTGCGACATGGGGTCGCTGGCCTTGGTGGGCGCATCCCCGTATGCTCGGTCGAAGGCGGCGATCTGCGTGCCCTCGCCGTCGTAGAAGGCTACCCGGAATGCGCCCAGCTCGACGATCACCCTCTCCTCGCCGTGGTCCGGCCCGAGCGGGTAGCGGTGTCTGCCGTCGAGGCACGCGTCGCCGTACTTGTCGGTCTTGGCCGTGACTATCTTCGCGACGCGGAAGGGCTTCGCCGGCAGGTCGGCCATGGCCACGCAGTCCTCCATGAACAGCTGGCGCTCGGGCTCCCCTTTGAGGTAATGGTCCTTGCCGGCGCGATCCAGGCACCTGCCGAGGATCCGCTTGTTGTAGGCGGGCAGGCTGTCGATGCGGGGAACGGGGACGAACAGGTTGCGCCGGATGGCCCCGACGGCATTCTCCACGGAGCCCTTCTCGTGGCCGGAGTTGGGGTTGCAGAAGGAGAAGTCGAACCCGTAGTGGGCGGCGAAGCGCGTGAACGTGTCGGCGGTGCTGACAGCCTGGCCGACCCTTCTGCCGACGCCCGTGGCGTTGTCAAACACCAACCGGGTGGGCACGCCCCCGCAGAACTCGAACACGGCCTTCAGGCCCTCGCAGACGCATTCCGACGTCTCGCCCCAGAAGCATTGCGCCAGCGACACGTTGGAGAACGGGAAGGTGACCACCAGGTAGTGCACCTCGCGCATGACGCCCAGCACCCTGAAGTCGCACACGCCGAAGTCGACCTGCCCCTCGCCGGGCGCCCATTCGAGGTTGAGGAACTCGTCTTTGGCGCCTTTGAGCTCGGCTTTGCGCTTCTTGACGTAGGCCTGGACGATTGTGTAGCTGCCGTCGTAGCCGCATTCCGCGACGAGCCGGTCGAATACCCGCTGGGCCGTGTGTCGCTGCTTGGGGCGCCGCTTCCTGTCCTCCGCAAGCCAACGATCTATCGTCGCCTTGAACGGGTCAAGCTTCGAACCGCGCCTCTTCCTGGGCTTGACCTGAGGGGAGAAGTCGTCCATGTCGCGGTATTTGCGCACCGTGGGCTCGGAGATTCCCTCCTCCCTGGCTATCTGGGCGACGCTGTCGCCACGGGCAGCGCGCTGCTTGATTGCTAGAATAGTTGACATGCCGATCATTTCCTTTCCGGCCTCCTTGAGTCGATTACCGAAGCAATGACTAAGTTAGGCCATCCGTTGGAGGTGGTCGGCGCCTTTGCTTATGAGGCGAA
>NZ_JBNPNG010000042.1:0-3191 GCF_050314535.1 Collinsella sp. SGI.095 | reverse complement strand
CACTTTTCTGCTGGGATACGGTTCCGGGGCTTATGGCTTTGTTGGTTATTTATTGCGCCGCGGCTTTCTTTCTATCTAAAAACAAAGGCATTATTTGCATTGATGCCGATAAGATGTGCTTTATTGGGGTTACGGCGTCCTTGACCGTTCCGCTAACTGAGGGATTGCTCCCGATTCAAGAAGTCGATATTTCCGGGACGGTCGTATTAATTGTTTTCATACTATTGCTTGTTTATTTAATAGCCTCTAACTATTTGGTTGATCGCATTCGAATTTGGCATAGGGAGCGCAAGCGTTAAAGCAGAATATGCTACAGATCTTGATTGACTAATTCTTCGTTATTTCAATTAGGAGCTCAGGCTTGTGTGTGTATCTTTGCACGCGAAATGGAGCATCCGTCTTGTTTTTCGTTTGTTTTTGATATACGCGCTAATAAGTAAAATAAGGCTAACACATGATTAAAAGAGTTATTTCTGAGTTAGTCCCAAGTGCACTGGCTGTTCTTGCTTTCTTTGAGCTTGTCTTCCCCAAAGTTGCCGAACGTGCTTTCGATCATGTCCTTAATAGGCGAATGGCGGAATTTAAATCCATCTTGGATACTTTTCTTGAGGCCTATAAGGATGAGCTTGCGCGCGCTTCATCTGCTCATAGGTTGATTTTCGATCAAGAGATACGTTTTTTGACAAAACGGACAATTTGCTGGCGAAGCTAATCCTGCTAATCCAAGAGATGCGGGATGCAATATTGGGTTCTGACTTTGGCGAACTGGAGAAGAGCTGTTTCCTTCGCTACCTTGAGATTATTCCCGAACTTAAGAATGCCGTGCTCGTGTACGAACCGGAGGTGCGTTTGTCACCAATGGAAATTGGCCCAGTTTGCACTGATTGCCATGCTCTAATTGGACAAATGTAAATGGCGTTTCGAGACATTGCCGAACTCTTTCGCGGTAGCGTATAGGGTCCCGTGCGATTCGCGAGCTCTTCCCTTGATATCATGGTCATAGCGTTTTATTTGCCGACCTTTATCGGAGATGCCCTATGGTCCAGATTGATCCGATGGAATATCCAAAGTTTTCCGATTATTCATCCCATGCCCAGTCTTCTCCCAATATTCCCGTTGGGAGTGAGGGGATGATCGAGACTCTAAGAACGATTCTGGATGTCTTAAAGAGTGGCCAATCCCTAGATGACACCATTTCAATCGATGGTTCAACAGCCAAGCTTTCTCTTGGCGCAGCTTGTCTTGCCCTGAGCCCGTGTGGATTGGTTGTTAAGACTCCTGAGGGATACACCCCTTCTGCAGAGTCGGACCGTTGGACTGACACGGGAGACAACTCCTATCTGGCTGCGTGCCTGGCAAGTCGTTGCAGATTCTTTAGCGGTATGATTGATGTGCTGGGCGCGCCAATGACTTCTGGTGAGCTGCGTTTGTTGGCCAATGCCGAGTACGGAATGAGCTGGAGCAAGACGAGTGAGGTCCAGCGCCGTTTAAAATGGGCTCGCGAGCTCGGCCTTGTTGAGTATAGAGAATACGAAGGATGCCGATATGTACGGACCCCTCTAGGTGACCAATGGGTTTCCCAGATCGAAGTGGAGCCCAAGGGTGTCTTGGAGGAGTCCGCTTCCTTAAACTGGACCGAGCCTTCAAATTGGGCCGTCGATCTTGCTATAAATGCTAAACAATCTGATCGTTCGGATTCCATTGGATTTTTCGCTGGCGGGGCATCCGGTTTTATTGATGCTACGGCTGAACTTCTTTCCATCGTAAATAACGGTGGTGACGAGTCTGAAATCGTTCGGTTTTCTAACTCGTCCTATAAGCTATCCGAAAGCTCAACCAAGACGGCGATTTCTGCACTTTCAAAATTGGGCTTTGTGCGGCGGTCGTCACTTACTACGTACGAGTTAACTGCAATTGGCGACGCTTGGCTGTCTGAAAAATCTGCAATTAATTTTGCTTGCTGTTTTCACGCAGCGTTCTCTTGGGTATTTGAGCTTTTGCCGCTTGTTGGTCACAGCGCGTTTGACGTTAAGTCGATCCAGCTGCTTCTATTCGAACGTTATAACGTCGACATTTCCCATGATGCGCTTCGAAAGCGTCTTAATGTTTTGCTGAAAGCTGGCTTGCTAAAAAAGAGAAGCCAGATGAGTTATCAGGCAACTGAGCACAGCGATTCTTTTTTGAGTGGATATGGGTTTAATTTCATCGTTGATTCCATTGGCAATCAGGGGGCGGGACCTGAGCAGCCCGTGGCTACCGATGTCGACAAACTGATTGGAGAGCTTTGGGATTCTTCGCGCGATTCCGGTCATCCCGATCGGCTGGAACGAGCTGTGGAGCGGTGCTTTAGTCGCCTTGGGTTTAGAACGACTTTGTTGGGCGGGTCTGGTGATACAGATGTTTTAGCGGTCGCGAATGCTGCTTCGAGATTTTCTTATTCCGTGGTAATTGATGCCAAATCAACCTCTAATGGCGGGGTCTCTGCCTCACAAGTCGATTTTGACACCCTTGAACTGCATCGTCGTAAACACGATGCGTCGTTCATCGCCGTTGTGGGGTCAAGTTTTTCTGAAAAACGGATCTGCGATAGGGCCAAGGAACATGACGTCGCGTTGTTTGGAATTAGCGAGTTGGAAAAGCTTCTTAAGCTTCAAGAGGAGATTCCGCTCGTCTCTCAAGACTACAAAGTTCTCTTCGAGTATTCGGGATCTATCGATCTTGGTTTATTGGAACCCGCTATTGCCCGCTTTAGGCGAACAACCAAGCTGCTCGATTTGGTGCTCAGGGCGTTGCTTTCTCAAAACGAAGATAAAGAATTTGGCGGGTTGATGTCTAAGCGGGATGTTTACTGGTTCATGAAAAACGGAACGTCCTCAATTGAAGATTTGTCGATCAGCGAGGTTGGGGAAATGCTCGAGTTCCTGTCCTCTCCTTTTGTTGGGTGCATTGGCAAGGATAAAGACGGATATTACGCTGTGGGATCTTTCGATGATGCCGCTAAGAGGCTTGTTCTGTTGGCCAAGGCGTGTAATGGGTAGCGTTGGCTTTGTCGGGAACCTGATCTCACGTGCCCTTGTTTACTTGATGCGGTTTTGGAGATTCATATTTCACCACGATTAAGAAAGTCTGTTCCAAATCGAGGCCAAGTTATGTCGAATTGAGCAATTAAGTATCCAATGATGGGGTCACCG
>NZ_JBNPNG010000041.1:0-3304 GCF_050314535.1 Collinsella sp. SGI.095 | reverse complement strand
TCCGAGGACGCGCTGGGAAGTCACCCCATGCGGCCAGCGGACTACTATGCGGCCTTGGACTAGAACATGCCCAAGAAACCGTGCACAAACAGCGCGGCCAGAGCGGCACCGATAAACGGCGCGATGCCAGGAACGAGCAGACCGTACTTCCAGTTGTTGTCAGCCTTGTTCTTGATCGGCAGCACCTGATAGGCCATGCGAGGACCAAGGTCGCGTGCCTGGTTCATGGCGAAGCCGGTGATGCCACCCATGCCCATGCCAACGGCCCAAACGATCAGGCCGACGCAGATAGCGAGCATCAGAACGTTCTCGCCGGCGCGGCTAGCGGCAGCAAGGATGGCGCTGATGAACACAAAGGTGCAGATAGCCTCACAGAAGAAGTTGCGGGCATAGTTCGTGCCCTCGGTGGTGGGGTTGGTCGAGAAGATGTTGCGCTGGGCGATGGGGTCGACGACGCCCTCGGAAGCCTTGAACTCATCGGCATACATAAACCAAGCGATTACGGCGCCCACAAAGCCGCCGAGCATATCGGCAATCATGAAGGGGATGCAGCTGCTCCACGGCACCAGACCGACGATGCACTGGGCAAGCACCATAGCCGGGTTCATGCACACGGCGCCGCCAAAGACAAACAGGCAGACCGAGATGCCAAAAGACCAGGTGGTGATGGCAAACATGTGGCCGGAGCCCTGATACTTGGTGCCCTTAAGCACGGTATCGCAGTGTACGCCCACGCCAAAGATGATCATGAGGGCCGTTGCACCGAATTCGCAGAGGAGTTTGGTAAGCATAAAACATTATCTTTCTTGTCGGTTACAAACGATTCGTTTAGGCCGCGCGCTAGTGCTGAGCGACGACAACGCCCAGGCCATCGGGAATGACGGCTACCTTGGCATCGGCACCCTTCATTTCAAAGGCGAGCTTGAGCGCCTCCTCGAGGGTGTTGACCGGCGTCATATGCATATCCTTGAGCATCTGGTGATCGCACAGGTCGGTGACCATGATCACAGGGTGATGCGCCAGGATGCGGGCAAAGATCTGGCTCGTCCACTGGTCGGGCAGGGTCTCGTCCTTAGGACGGTCGATGCAGGCGCGCTCAAACTCTGCCGGATCGTTGTCAGCGATGTTGTGATAGAAGCCCTCGCCACCGTGACCATCGGCGCAACCGGCGACATCGATGATCACGCCGCCCTCGGGAAGTGTGGCCTCGGCAGCGCACATGCCCTTCACGGCCTGATAGATGTTCTGATCGAGCGGATAGCCACCGTTGGTGGTGATGGCAATCTCGCACTCGACGGGCTCAACGCCGGCAAGACTCTTCACGAACTCGCAGCCGGCCTCGTGCGCCTTGTGAATGTCGCCGGCAAAGGAGCCGATGACCTCGTGCTTGCCGTTGAGCACCACGTTGAGCACAAAGGCAAGGTGAGCCATCTCGGCAGCGGCAAACATGTCCTCGCTCACGTGGTTGTGGCACAGGTTGCCGGCGCGCGAATGGGAATCGTTCACAAACTGGCCGTTGTGGTTGTACATGATGGTCTTGTAGCTGGCAATACCGGGCAGCACGGACTTGCGGCTGCCAGAAAAACCGGCAAAGAAGTGCGGCTCAATGAAGCCCTCGGCAAGCAGTAGATCGCAATCGGCGGCAATCTTGTTGATGATGCACTCGCCACCAGAAGGCAGGGTGCCAATCTTTTCCATCATGCTGTCGTCGGTCGCGACGTGCATGACAATTTCCTCGTTGGCAACGATCTCCTCGCCATACTTGTTGACGAGTTCCTCGTGTGTCGACGGACGATGCATACCCGTAGCAACCAGAATGCGAACGCGCGCCTCAGGCGCAGCGGAGTGGATGTGATGCAGCAGAATAGGCATCGTCACACGCGAGGGAACGGGGCGCGTATGGTCGGAGCTAATGATGACAATATCCTTCTTGCCAGCGCAAAGCTCCTCGAGCGAAGGCGATCCATAAGGGTTGGCAAGCGACTCCTCTACCAGCTCTTCCTGCGATTTTGCAGTCTTAAACTCGTTTTGGTGACCTTCCATCACACCCGCGAAGTTCTCATCCTCGAGCTCCAGATGCAATGTCTTGTGGTCAAACGGCAGTTCACATTCAAACAATGACGAGCGCCCTCTTCCTTTCAACTGACACACTAGATAAACCGTTGGAAGGATACGCCGCTCACTGAAAAACGCCACCGTCCACCGAGTCGTTAACACAACGTTCATATTTGACCCACAACAAAACGGCCGCGATCCCAAGAGGGACCGCGGCCTCCTGTCAAAGAAGCTATGGGCAGGGTGGATTACGCAGCGCCGAGGCAAACATCAATCCTGTGGCATGCGCGTGTAAGCTATCTTGCATAAATAGGTCAATATACTGCATAGAATGACGCATTGGGTTTCGAACCGCAACATGGTAGCCCCCTCCGGAGCGTGCATTTTTGCGAGTTTTCAGCATCGCAAGATAAGATTTTCGTGTCAAAAGTCTTTCAAAAGGTAGATCGTCCTCATGACTCGTCCCATCTGGATAACATGCGGCGAGAAACCAGCCATATATGAGCATCGCCAAGGCCCAATTGTCTTGCAAAATCATCAACAAAGGCAGCGAGGGCCGGCTATGGCCTTATGCATCGATCTTTGGCTGCTGAAAACTCCGTTTTTTGCACGTCGCCCCAGGCACCACCCTCACCCAGCGGCCTTCCGCTGAAGCTGGACATCGCAAGGCCCGCCATCAGTTTACTTTTAGGCACACTCCGCAGGACGCAAGAAGCCCTCGCCGCACTCCACGCTATGCGCGAAGCGCGCCATTCTTCTCCTCAGCTTTAATTCCAGAGGACCGAGGACGAAGGGGCCCTACGGGTTTCCCTCTGAATGCATTCCGCACTGATATCTTCTTAATTGAAGACGTCGATGGCGCACCCGTATACCATTGGCGTCGACACCATCAGATGCGGACCGCGCGGTGACCCCACATTCCGCTGGCGCCCACAGGGCTGCCCTCGTTTTCTGACATGTCCCGCGCGGCCCGCGGCGAGCCGAGACCGCCGCATGACCTAATAGGAGCATGGAGCGATACCGCGGACCCGAACAACCGCATTCTATCGCGCCCCGTCAGTGTGCCGTCTGCCCGGTCCAGGCGAGCACGGAAAGAACGGAGCGAGACATGAGAACCGAATCGACACCCGGCGCCCGCGGGCCGGTCTTCTGCGGGGTCGACACCCACGCCGACTCGCACTGGCTGTGCGTCCTGGACTGGAGGGGCCGCAAGGTCCTGTCCCGGCAGTTCCCCGCCGACGCGGCGGGT
>NZ_JBNPNG010000040.1:0-3482 GCF_050314535.1 Collinsella sp. SGI.095 | reverse complement strand
TAAACTTTAAGCTGGAGCTGTCTATTTGACGCCCCTCGGGGCCACCGTAAATGTAGTTTGACAGCTCCGCGTGATCGGCGCGCAAGCGCTGGGGAGAGGAGCTTGTATGAAATCGAACGGCCACGCGAGCCGCTCGTGGCGTCGCCGTCTGTTTGCGGTGGCCGCTACGGTCATGCTCGCATTCGGGGTTGCGGCACCAACCGCAGCGCTGGCGGAGAACGCCGGCGGCGTGGTTGATAGGATGCCCGCCCACAGCAAAACCATCAAGGATAACGGGGACGGCACGTATGACCTCACGCTGTCCGTGACCGGCGACACCGAGCAGTCCTCGACCTCCACGCCGGTGGATGTCGTGTTCGTCGTCGATGTGTCGACGAGCATGAACAAGACGGTGAGCGGCTGGCGCGACAAGAGTCGCATGCAGGCCGCGCACGATGCTGCTGCCACCCTTGCGAATAGCCTGCTCACCGGCGAGAACGCCAACAAGCAGATTCAGGTCTCCGTCGTGACGTTTGGCACGAACGCCCAGGTCGCAACGGACTTCACGAGCGACCCGAATGCCGTTGCCAATGCCGTTCCGACGGCTGCCGAGGAGGACCAAGGCACGAACTGGGAGGGTGGCCTCAAGCTCGCGAACGCCCAGACGAGCGGACGCGAGGGCGCCGAGAAGCACATCGTGTTTCTCTCCGACGGTAACCCGACGTACCGCGTGAGCCCCATGGGCTATTCGAAGTGGGACGAGATCAGCCTTATTAATCCTGACCGCAAGAAGAACGATAACCTCTACGGGCTTGGCAATCGCGACACCAATGACGGACGTTGCTACGCCGCCGCCAAGGCCGAGGCCAATAACCGCAACGGCTCCAACCTGTTCGTCGTGAGCGTCGCCAAGGACGCCGATAGGATGACCTCCTTCGCGACTGACACCGCCGGCACCTTCCTCGACGGCACCACGGCCGACAACCTCGCGAGTGCGTTCACCCAGATTGGTCAGGTCATCACCAAGACCGCTGGCTACAAGGATGTCAAGATCATCGACCAGCTCACGCAGTGGGTTGAGGGCACGGCTGCGGACGGCTCCATCGAGAACGCCCGCTATGCCAAGAACGGTGCTGCGTGGAATGACGCTCCTGCTGCCACCGTCAACGGCGGCAACCTCAGCTGGGATCTTTCTGGGCTCGGTACGCTCGAGAAGGGTGTCACCTACTCCGTGACGTTTACCATTCGTCCCAGCGACGCGGCCAAGGCCGAGGTCGCCGCGGCTGGCGAGGCTAAGACCTTCGAGACGAACGTGGATGCTGCGAGCTACGTCGAGTACAAGACCGTCCAGACGCAGACTGGTCAGGGCAACATCGTCTCCGATGCCAAGACGGCCAACTTCGACGTCCCGACGATTGAGCTCGCCGCTCCTGCGCCCGTCACTGTTAAGGGTGCCGATAGCCTCGTCGGCCACAAGACGCTCAAGGGCCGCGCTCTCGCCGCTAACGAGTTCAGGTTCAAGATTTCCGCCATTACCGACGGCGCTCCGCTTCCTGCCGAGACGACCGTCTCCAACGACGCCGACGGCTACTTCAACTTTGGTGACATCACCTTCACTAAGACGGGCAAGTACGTCTACAAGGTGGCCGAGGACATCAGCAATCTTCCTGGTGGCGTCAGCCCCGTGACGCTGTCCAAGACCGTCGCGATTGACGTGACCTATGCGAATGGTGTCCTCGAGGCGAACGTCAATGGTGACCTCGAGTTCGTCAACAACTACAGCACGAACGACGGCACGAACGAAACCAAGGTTTCCCTGACCGGCACCAAGACCATCGATGCCGCCCCGGGCCTCACTGCCCCGGCGCTCAAAGACGGCGATTACGAGTTCAAGATTTCTGCCGATACCATCGGCGCTCCGCTTCCTGCCCAGACGACCGTCTCCAACGTCAATGGCGAATTCAGCTTCGGCGACATCACCTTCACCAAGGCTGACCTCGGCGACGAGATGAGCAAGACGTTCGAGTACACCGTTACCGAGAGTGGCTCCAAGCCTGGCGTCGCCAACGACGACGCTCACACCGTCAAGATCACCGTGACCGATGACGGCCAGGGCAACCTCACCGCCGTTCCCGAAGGCGACCTCAACTTCGTGAACACCTACTCCGCCGCCGCTGTCGACTTCAGCGTGTCCCAGAACGTCTCCGTCACGAAGCAGCTCGATGGCCGCGACCTCAAGGAGGGTGAGTTCACCTTCGAGCTCGTTGAGGGCGACCAGGTAGTTGCTACCGCTACCAACGCTGCCGACGGCACCGTGGTCTTTAACGCCCAGAACTACACCAAGCCTGGCACGCACGTCTACACCATCCGCGAGGCTCTTGGCGATGTTGCTGGCGTCACCTATGACACGGGGGCCTACACGGATACCGTGAATATCGAGGACAACGGCGAGGGTCAGCTTGTTGCCAGCACCGAGGGTGCAAGCGCCATCGTGTTCAACAACTCCTACACCGCCGCTCCCGTGACCGTGGATCTCACGGCCACGAAGGTCCTCAACGGCGCTGACCTCTCTGATGGCCAGTTCACCTTCGAGCTCCTCAACAACGGTGACGTCATGGATCGAGCCACCAACGACGCCGAGGGTAACGTCGCCTTCCGCGAACTCACCCTGAAGCAGGCTGGTACCTACACCTTCACCATGCGTGAGGTCGCCGGTGACGTCGAGGGCATGACCTACGACACCGCCGAGCACACGGTCAAGATTACGGTTGCCGACAACGGCGAGGGCCAGCTCGAGGCCACCGTCGAGGGCAATAACCCGACCTTCACCAACAGCTACACTGTTCCCGCCGCTAAGCCCAGCGAGCCCGAGCAGCCCGCGAAGCAGCTCCCTCAGACGGGTGACACCAACAACGCGACGCTCCCCATCGTGTTCGCCGTTGCCGCCGTTGTCTGCATCGCTGCTGGCGTGACCGTGAGCCGCAAGAGGAAGTAACCTCGAAGCTCGCGAATAGCGTTTAACTATGAGCCCGGTAGGCGTTTCGCCTGCCGGGCTTCTTTTTTTTCGCCGGATTTGAGCCTCATAAATAAGGGGATAGCGAAGGTGAGCAGCCAATCGGGCTTAGCGCGAGTAGACCCCCAATTTTTCGCTGCAAAACCGCAGGTGAGAATGAGCTGGGATGGCCGTCTACTTTTCCAAAGGCAATTTGGCTGCTCACCTTCGCTATCCGTTAAATATCGAACCCGAATCTGGTGCCCTAAAGACGCGTGATTAGGCGTCGAATGGTCGCAAATTGCTATCGGGTCGGGGCACGTAGCGCTTGTCCATTTGGCGTCGCGCCGTGGGTCGCGACGCGCTTGTTCACGATTTTGCGAGATCGCATCACCTGATACTCTGCAATCGGTAAACATGCCTGTCACGCATGGTGAGCATGCGTTCATGCGGCAGAAAAAACGGGTACCCGGGCTATCGCTCCCTAAATATGCATATAAGCGATATTTTG
>NZ_JBNPNG010000039.1:0-3491 GCF_050314535.1 Collinsella sp. SGI.095 | reverse complement strand
TTGTCTCTCCTTTCTGGGGTTGTCTTCACATCCCCCATGCCAACGGGCATCAAAACCCGCTTACATTCCGTAACACTCAGCCGCTTTGGCCTTAAGCGCATTGACTGACTCTTCGTAGCCCTCTGCCTTGACCTCCATTTGCTTGGAGACGGCATCGAGATACGGGTGCACGTCCCATGACTTCAGACGCTCGGCGATCATTGCCGCAATCGTCTGGAAGAACACAAGATTGGGAATTGCGCTGAGCAGCGGAGCCACCTGAGGCACCACAACCTCGTGAGCCTTACCCTTGGGATGGGCCGTGAGCAGCACCGTTTTTGCCGTAACGTTCGATAGCGCATCGGCGATATTCGCAAGACGCTCCGACCCCTGCGGATCGTCGACGATAAACACCAGATAGCCCGGAACAATCTGCATCTCGGGACCGTGGACGAACTCCTCGCCTTCGTGGTGCATGGCAGGAATCTTGATGGTCTCGCTCAGCTTGAGCGCCGCCTCCTCGGCAACACCGTAGTTGGGTCCGTTGCCGACGACCATGGCGGGCGTGTGCTCAGAAAGATCGAGCATGTGGTCTTGAACATATGCCTCGGCGGTCTTGCACATCACGGCATTGGCATGGATAGCCTCGCGCAGGTCGTCAAGACGCTGGGCAACGCCCTTGGCGTCAATCGTTCCGCGCGCCTGACCGCCGTAAATACCAAAGAGCACCAGGTACTCAACGAGAACCTCAACGCCCAGAGTCACAAAGTCCACCGACTCGACGCCCACACCGTAGTCAAGAACGATGTCAGTGTGCTCCTTGATGGGTGCCTCGACGTTTGCCGTGAGCGCAACTGCAGCCATATCGTGTGCGCACATGTAATCGAGCGCCGCAATCGTATTGGTTGAATAGCCGCTCTGCGAGACGGCGATGTTGAGCGCATGCTGTGGATAGGTGTGTTCAAAATCGACGAAGGCCTCGGGCGTCACAACGGACACCTGCATCTGCAGCGCATCTTGCAGGTAATCGCGGGCGCAATCCGCAGCATGGCGCGACGAACCCGAAGCAACGATGCGCAGCGCGTCAAAAGAACCGGACTGGAAAATATCAACGAGCTGCGCTACCAGCTCAGACGAACGCTCGAGGTTCTCTCCCATACGCACATGGGCAAGCTGAACGTAATCGAGCATCTTCATCGTCTCACCTCGTAACAAATCATTAGTATTTGATACCAATCACAGTTACAGGTTACGGCTTTTTGATACCTCTTTGTCGATTAATTTATCCCCTTCGGCGAACGGTCGATTTTGAGCTATGTAAGGTTGTATATACAGTCGGTCAAATTGCCCAAACAGACCGGCTGTTACCGCGCGCGATGCAAAGCCCCAGCTAGTACGTATAGGTGTAGCCGCCCGCATCGCCACGATTGAAGGACTTTACATACTCGATAGCCTGACCGCTCGCGTCATAGCTCACGCATTCCAAAAGCAAAACAAGATCCCCTTGTTCCAAGCCAAGCAAGCCCGCGTCGCGTGCGCCCACCGCCTCGATATCGAGCTTCTCCTGAGCCATGACCGGCTTTCGGCCTAGCATCTCATAGGTCTCGTACAAGCTGAAGACCGACACGTCAATATCTTCGATTGTGGGAAACAGCCGGCACGGGATGAACGCCATCTCAATCGATACGGGATCGCCGTTGACGCAGTTCAAACGCCGAATCGAATACAACAAATCGTCCTCGGCAATGCCAAACAGGTTGGCATAATATGGGCCCGCATAACGCTTGGAACGCGCGAGGATACGGACGGACGGCTCGCCGCCCGAAGCACGAACCGACTCGCGAAAGCCTCCTGTTCGCTCGTAGGCAACGGGTACTTTCTGCGCCACAAACGCGCCCTTTCCGCGGACGCGTCGAATCTGCCCGCGCCGAACCAGCTCATCGACAGCGCTTCGGATGGTCAAGCGTGTCGTACCAAATTCCTCGGCGAGGTCTTTTTCGGACGGAATCATGGAACCCGTGGGATATATACCGCGCTCGATACGTTCCTCGATGCGGCGTCGAATGCGCATATAAACCGGGGTGGCATCTACTGTTTCAGCCATTGTTCACCTGCCACGCTTCTCATTCCGTTCTTTTCGCCGTTATCGGCAAAGCGAAACTTTGTGGGCAAAATCACCGATTTGCAATGCTCCACAAAACGCATGTCCTTATCAAATTCGATCGTGCTCTCATAGAACACCGGCGTTCCCTCTTCTTGCTGGAGCAACTCGGCCTCTTCGGCGTTCAAACGCGAGATGGAGATATGCTCACGTCCATGCTCAACACGCACGCCACCTTCTTTGAGCAAGACATCGTAAAGGCTCTCGCACTCAAAATCGTGCTCGGTAAGCGATGGGCACAGGGACAGGTTAACGTGAGCCGTCTCGATTGACGCCGGCTCGCCCTCAATAAGTCGAACGCGCTGCATGCGGAGCAAAGGAGCGCCTACAGACACCCCAAGCTTGTCGGCAAGCGCCTCATCCGCCTCGATGGTCCCGGTGGAAACCAGACGAGAAGAGGGGTGCAGGCCGGCAGTCCGCACAGCATCGGAGAAGTTATACGTTTCCTGGAAGATGTTCAGCGGCTTGGGAGGACACACATACGTACCCGATCCGCGACGGCTCTCGAGCGTTCCACAAGAGATGAGCCGCGTGATACCGGCGCGCAACGCTGTACGCGAAACGCCGATCTCTTCGCACAGCACGCGCTCGGCCGGCAGGCGATCGCCGCCGGCAAGCTGGTGGTGCTGGATATACCAAAGAATTCCCTCAACAGCACGATCTTTGGGGGGAATTGCATAAGATTCGCCTGCCATTGCACAGACTCCTCATTCAGAAACGTATGCCGCCAAAATTAGACCAGCCCTCCCATGGCATCAAATTCGGCCTTGATCTTCTCGGCAACATTCCGATACGACTTATATAGACTTGAATCGCGTTTGACTTCGTCGGTCATAACGGGAATCTCTAATTTGGAAACCTCGTCTTTTCCCGTCTGAACCGCCACAACAACGCCCATACCAAGACACATATTACGCTTGGCAGCGTTTATTTTCGCTGCCTTGGCAGGATTTGCCAGGATACGCTGGGCAAATTCCTGTTTTGAGACCACTTCCTCGGCCTCCGGATCGCCCGCCTCGGCCACTTCGCACTGCAAAACGTCCGCATAGTCAAAAATCTTCGGCTCGCCGCCGCGCTGATGCACGGCCCACTTGCGACGCGTGGCATCCTGGTAGATAGCCGGCAAAAACGTAAACCGCGGCGGGTCCAAAATCGTATCCGTGATGGTAAACACATCGGGATCAAAGGCATCCTGCGGGTTTTTCTTCTTGAACAGCCCCATATCAGCCTCCCGTACTAGTATTAAACAACTCAAGTTGAATATAGCACCAATTTCAAGCCGCCGCTTTACTGCATCGGTGCGTGGTGTCTATGGCTCGCCCAGCGGAAAAGTTCACGGACGAGGGGCGGG
>NZ_JBNPNG010000038.1:0-3659 GCF_050314535.1 Collinsella sp. SGI.095 | reverse complement strand
GGCCGAAAAGTGGGGCACGCTTTCCCGAGCGGTCTCCATGGGAAACTATGCCCCATTTCGAAGGCTCATTCTGAGATGCACTTTCCGCCGAGTCAGCGACCGTGGCTCTACCCTGCCAGATACACCTCTAGTGCGGGCAACGTGGCCTCCGCATCACGCCGACCGACCTGGTAGATACGTTCGAGCTCCTCTGGCTCACGACACAGCGATGGCACCTTCACCGATTCGCTCGGACGCACCACAAAAACCTCGTCGCCGGCCTCGCGACGCGTCAGGTCATCGAGCGTGGCGTTATAAACCTCGTGCCGGTGCTCAAGCGCCGCGACAAACTCTGGATAGCGGCGAAACACGCGGCGCAGCATAGGCATCAAGCTATTGGGTTGTTTCACAAAGCCCGCCGGCTGCGTCAGCACCACGATGTTACGGTCATACCCCTGCGCAAACAGCCATGCGCTGGGAATAGAATCGGCCACACCGCCATCCAGATATCGATGTCCATCAATCCAGACGGGCTTGGTCGCCACGGGAATCGCCGACGATGCCCGAATCCACTCGATATCGCGCTCGTCGCCATACGGCAGATCGTGATAGACGGCCTTGCCCGTCTCGATATCGGTACACACGCACGTAAATCGCATGGGGCAGGCGCGATACGCCTCCAAGTCGATGGGATCGCGCTCGATAGGCACCTCGTGATAGGCAAAATCGGCATTGAACATATCGCCGGTTCGCAGCCAGCTGGTCACGCTCGCATAGCGCTTGTCGGCACAATAGGCTTTGTTGTAGCGAATGGCGCGGCCGATCTGGCGCGATTTAAAGTTGTAGCCAAACGCCGCGCCCGCCGAGACACCCACCATATGATCGCAGGTCAAACCGTGCTCCATCCAAACGTCGAGCACGCCCGCCGTATACATACCGCGGTAGCCGCCTCCCTCGAGCGCAAGCCCCACTGTGTGTGATGTCTCCGGCTGTGCCATGCAACCATCTCCGTTCCCATGCTTTTGAACTCAACAAGTATATCTGTCAACGTATGCCGTCGGAAACGTGTTTATAAGCATTTATCGAACGTTTCCCAATGCATTCCCCATGCCGTACCGCAATGCCCCTAGATGGCCTTAGGCATGAACGCCCTTAAGAACGTTGCGGGATAAACATCGCCCGCACCATGCCAACGTCATCGCACGCAACGTGAGATAATTCTCAGCAGAAGTCACCGACAGCAGAGGGAGTTTGTGATGAAGGTTCTTTTGGTCAACGGCAGTCCCAAGGCAAACGGAAACACCGCCCGGGCGCTCGCCGAAGTCGCCGAGCAGCTCAATGCCGAAGGCATTGATACCGAGGTGTTTCAGCTGGGCGCCAAGCCCATTCGCGATTGTATCGGTTGCGGCCAGTGTGACAAGCTTGGCGGTCGCTGCACCTTTGACGACGACGTGGTGAACGAGCTCATCGCTGCCGCTGAGCAGGCAGACGGCTTTGTCTTTGGCTCACCCGTCTACTATGCGCACCCCAGCGGACGCATCCTTTCGGCCCTCGACCGCGCCTTCTATGCGGGCGGGCACGCCTTTGCGCACAAACCCGGCGCCGCGGTCGCTGTCGCCCGTCGCGGTGGCACGTCGACCACCTTCGATGTGCTCAACAAGTACTTCACCATCAACCAGATGCCCGTAGTCGCCTCCACGTACTGGAACAACGTCTTTGGTCGCGTGCCCGGCGACGCCGATGGGGATGCCGAGGGCCTTGCCACCATGCGCAACATCGGCAAGAACATGGCCTGGCTCCTGCAATGTATCGAAGCAGGACAGGCCGCCGGCATCAGCGCGCCCGAAGCCGATCGCGAGCGCACCAACTTCATTCGATAAGTCCAGCGGTGGTCACCTCGATGTTCTATCAATGTCAGCGAAAAGCCAGCTGATGAGGCAAGGTGCCTTGAAAGAGGAGGGCGCTGGGCTGTTGCCCGCGCCCGACGATTGAAAGGCAGATTGCCCATCAGATGGCTTTGCAGCGTCGAGGTGACCGCCGTTCGTTAGAACGGCGGAACATGCTATGAACGTGCAAATCTTCGGCACCAAAAAGTCCTTCGACACCAAGAAGGCCCAGCGCTATTTTAAGGAGCGCCGCATTAAGGTGCAGTTTATTGACCTTAAGGAAAAGGAGATGAGCAAAGGCGAGCTCACGAGCGTGATGCAGGCGGTCGGCGGCATCGACAAGCTGCTCAACCCCAAAGCCAAGGACGAGGAGACACTCGCACTTATCCAGCACCTCACTCCCAGCCAGCGCTTTGATAAGCTGCTCGAGAATCAGCAGGTACTGGCCGAGCCCATCGTGCGCAACGGCAAAAAGGCCACCGTCGGTTATTGCCCCGATGTATGGGGAGCCTGGGAGTAGCCTGTGTTATTTGCCGGCACGTGGGTATAAGAGCAGGCGTTTGGCATATGATTTTACTGTAAGCCATGTCTAACAAAGGAGGGCACATGCCCAACAAACCCGTGAAGATCATCATGCTTACCGGATACCTCGGTGCCGGCAAGACCACGCTGCTCAACCATATCCTCGCCAACGACGGCGGTATCCGCGCCGCCGTGATCGTCAACGATATCGGCGAGATCAACGTCGACGCCAGCCTTATCGCCGACGGTGGCCTTTCCGAGACCGACGACCTCATCCCGCTCACCAACGGCTGCATCTGCTGCACGCTTTCGGACGACCTGGCCAACCAGCTGCAGGGCATTGCCGATTCGGGCAAGTTCGACTACATCATCATCGAGGCCTCCGGTATTTGCGAGCCCATCCCCATCGCCTACACCATCTCGAGCTTCTGCGACGAGGCCAAAGTGGGCGGCGAACCCAAGCTCGCGCTCGACAACATCGTTGCCGTGGTCGACTGCGCCCGCATGTACGACGAGTTCAACGGCGGTCGCGACCTGCTGGCCGAGGATATCGACGAGGACGACATCGAGAGCCTGCTCATCCAGCAGATCGAGTTTTGCTCCACGCTGATCCTCAACAAGACCGATACCGTGAGCCCTGAGCAGATCGCCGAGCTCAAGGCCATCGTGCGCAGTCTGCAGAAGGACGCCGTGATTGTCGAGGCTCAAAACGGCGAGGTCCCCATGGAGGAGCTGCTCGATACCGATCGCTTCGACTTTATGCGCGCCTACAACTCCGCCGCCTGGATCGAGGCCATGGAGCATCCCGAGGAGCACGACGACCCCGAGGTGCTCGAGTACGACATCGAGACCTTTGTGTACTCGCGCCGTAAGCCGTTTGACCTGCAGAAGTTCACCGATTTTGTTGAGCAGGAGTGGCCCGACGAGGTCATTCGCGTCAAGGGTCCGCTGTGGCAGACCGGCGATCCGGACATGTGCTACATGTTCGAGCAGGCCGGCCGCCAGATGCGCCTGATGGAGAACGGCTTGTTCGTTGACTCGGCGCCCGAGGGCGAGAAGCAGAAGATCATCGACGAGAACCCCGAGATCATGCAGATTTGGGACGACGAGACGGGCGACCGCATGACGAGCCTGTGCATCATCGGCCGTCACATGGACAAGGATGCGCTCATCGCCGCCCTTGATGCCTGCCTGACCGACTGGCACCGCGCTTAGGTTATCCAAGTGGGCGTTTTCCGCCCACGTAACCATCAAACCACCACAGAGGGGACG
>NZ_JBNPNG010000037.1:0-3864 GCF_050314535.1 Collinsella sp. SGI.095 | reverse complement strand
ATCCTAGCCCCTTTCATGTAATTTCCGTTTGCGGACAGGTGCATACGACACCAGTGATACAGCAATAGTATAGACCGTAAAATGCCAACGCAATTAACATATATTTACAAATAACGAGCTGGATAGGCAAATCAGATTGGATATTTATATCTATATTCGACCAAGATCGTATGCTCGGGCAGCCTCCTCGCCTGCGCACGCCAAATTGGCTACAGCCTCCTGCATGCCAAGCGCTTCCTCAAGGCTCATGGGCTTGCGGCATATCGGCAGAACCAGATCGACACCCTGCCCATACACCGCATCCAGGTTGTCGGCACGACCGCCCACGACGGCGACCACCGGCTTGCTATATCGCTTCGCACGACGGGCCACGCCCACCGGCGCCTTACCGGCGGCGGATTGCTCGTCCATATTGCCCTCGCCCGTTATGACCAGGTCGGCATCGCACACGCGCTCGTCAAACCCCACGAGGTCGAGCACCGTCTCTACACCCGAGCGCAACTCGGCGCCGAGCGCCAGCAGTGCGGCACCCAAGCCACCCGCCGCGCCCGCGCCGGGCACGCCGAGCACCGAGCCAAATGCCCGTGCGCCCTCGGGTGTGCGCAACAACCCCTGAGCCCGCGCCCTAGCAATCGCCGTATCGAGCAGGCGGCCATAGCCGACCATCCATCCGTCGTATTTGCCCAGGGCCTCGGCATCCCCCGTCGGCAGGCCCTTCTGTCCACCGAACACCGCAAGCGCGCCGCGACGCCCCACGAGTGGGTTCTCGACATCGGAGAGCACCACGACACGCACGCCGCCCAGTACCTCAAGCGCCGGCGCCAAATCAACGCTCGCTGCCTGCTCAAGGCCCGCAAGACCGGGGGCGATATTGCAGCCACACTCATCGACAAGATGCGCGCCCAGCGCCTGCAGCATACCGGCGCCGCCATCGTTGGTAGCGCTGCCGCCCAAGCCAATATAGATAGTCTTTGCCCCAGCACGGACCGCGCGAAGCATGAGCTCGCCCACGCCATAGGTCGAAGCCGCAAGCGCCGCCGATTCCGTGCAGGGCGAATACCCAATACCCGCCGCCTCGGCCATCTCGATTACGGCCGACTTGCGCTCGCCGTCCACCAGCATCCGGGCAGACACGCGGTCGCCCAAGGGGGCTGCAACCTCGCAGGTCACAAGCTCGCCACCGCAGGCGGCAACGGCGTCGAGCGTTCCCTCGCCACCATCTGCCAGCGGCAAAGCGCTCAGCTCGGCATCGGGCCACACCTGGCACACGCCTTCGGCAACGGCCGCCTCCGCCTGCGCGCTCGAAACGCTGCCCTTAAAGGAGTCGATCGCCAACAGCACACGGCGGGGCCGGCGGCACGCGACACCAAAATCGACCGCCTCAACGGCAATATCTTCGGCACACGTGAGTGCCTTGGCATGAGCGACATGCGCCTCAAGATCGGCCCCACAACCGCAGACAGCACCATCGGTGTCACGCAGCCCACTAAAATAGCCGCTCAACACCTCACGGCACTCGTCTGCCAGCACGCCGGCGGTCACATTAAACCGATGGTTCAGGCGCGAATCGGCATTGAGGTCATACAGCGAGCCCACCGCGCCCGCCTTGGCATCGGCCGCACCATACACGCAACGCCCCACGCGCGCGTTAACCATAAGCCCCGCGCACATGCAGCAGGGTTCGAGCGTCACGTAGACCGTACAATCGGAAAGGCGCCAACGCCCAAGCGTCTGAGCGGCGGCGCACAGGGCCAAAAACTCGGCATGTGCCGAAGGGTCCTGGTCGAGCTCACGGCGATTATGCGCCCTCGCGACAATCTCGCCCGCACGCACCACCACAGCACCAATCGGCACCTCGCCCACTGTCGCAGCGGCGCGCGCCTCCGCCAGCGCCTCGCGCATGAACTTCTCGTCGATTTCGGTGATCGTCATCGTTCGCCTTCCCTGTTGCAAATTCAAAACGATGCTATCATTACGACTCACGGAGAGATGGCAGAGCGGTTGAATGCGGCGGTCTTGAAAACCGTTGAGCGCGAGAGCGTTCCGGGGGTTCGAATCCCCCTCTCTCCGCCACCTTAGTGATTCACCGGCGTCATGGTGCGCTCAAACAGCGCATCGATCACGTCGGCCATCTCGGGTCGACGCTCAAGATCGTGGCCCGATTCCCACCAATTTGTGAACACTCGAATAATGCCACCGGCGATAAATTCCGATGTCGTCTCGAGCGAAACGGGCGCCAGGGCGTCTTCGGCAAGCGAGCTCATCACGCGCTCACGGATGGAATGCGCGATGCGGTCGCAAATCATGCCGGTCAGCATGCCCGACATGCTGCTCGCCAAAAGGTTATCCATGAGCTGCTCATGCGCCAGTACCATATTCATGGCATCGTCAAAGACCTCATGGCGAAGCGCCCGTACATCCACAAGCGGCTCCGCGTCCGCTGCGTCGGTCTGGTTTTGCGGCAAGCCCGTCATAAGCTCATCGATATAGAAGGCAAAATAATCGTTTTTATCGCGAAAATGCTTATAGAACGTCGTGCGGCGAATCAGGGCCCGGTCGCAAAGCATGGCAACCGTCAAATCCTCAAACCGATACTCTTCCAAAAGCTCGGTAAAGGCGTCGAACAGGGCACGATAGGTTTTCTTGATGCGAAGGTCCATCCGTATCGCCATCCTCAAGGCGTAGACAGCATTCCGTAATTTGTCGCATATCTTACACCTGTACCACCCGTTCGATATTGGCGCCCCCTCCCTGGTTGAAACAAAACGCTTACCGGAAAGTTCGGCACCGCCAAAGGTTGCGGGTATACTAGATACGTTATACCAACAACGGCCGGCGCAAAACGCCGCTGCCATTCGAAACGGAGACATCATGCTTCCCGTCATCATCGGTATCGTTGTTGTCGTTGTGATCGTCTGCGCCATCGCTGGCATCTACAACAACATGGTTACCAAGCGCAATCGTATCGATAACGCCTGGCAGAACATCGACACGCAGCTGCAGCGCCGCAACGACCTGATCCCCAACCTGGTCGAGACCGTCAAGGGCTACGCCAAGCACGAGCAGGACACGCTCGCCGCCGTGATCAACGCGCGCAACACCGCCGTAAGCGCCACCACCCCCGAGGCCAAAATGGAAGCCGACAACGTGCTGACCGGTGCACTGCGCCAGCTCTTTGCCGTGGCCGAGGCCTACCCCGACCTTAAGGCGAACACCAACTTTATGCAGCTCCAGGCTACGCTCGAGGACACCGAGAACAAGGTGAGCTACGCGCGCCAGAGCTACAACGACTGCGTGCTCAGCTACAACAACGCCATCCAGACGTTCCCGGCCGTTATCTTTGCCGGCATCTTCCAGTTTAAGGAGCGCCAGGGCTTCGAGGCCGCCGAAGCTGCCCGCCAGGCACCGACCGTCAAGTTCTAACAGATCCGCAGCGTATCCTTAATCGGGTATATGCATAAACCGTCCCGTCGAATGCATACTTCGGCGGGACGGTTGCTTTTTGCCCACAGGTACCCCAGTGGGCGGCGTGCAAATTTTGGAGTTTTCAGCATCCTGGAGCCCAAAGGAACAGGAACGGGCCCACAAAACCGCGTTGAAAACCCTGATTCTGAGCCCTCAGCACCTCAGGGATCACTCATTTTCTACAGGATGCGGCTCACGGCGCCTGACTTTCGCCCAAAATCCCGTATGCATGCGCACCCGGCTGCTGAAAACTCCCAAAAATGTACGCCCCGTCCCACCCCAGGCGAGCGGCAACCGGAAAACCGCGCACGCACCTCTTCCTGGTGCGCGGTTTTCCTACAGAACCGCGCGGGGTCACTAGGGCCAAGCTCCTTATGGAGCCCACACCCAGGCGCACTC
>NZ_JBNPNG010000036.1:0-5202 GCF_050314535.1 Collinsella sp. SGI.095 | reverse complement strand
TTACTTTTCTGCACCACCAAACCAGATTCTGCCTCCTTCGAATTAGGCACCCACCCCATCAAGACCGCGAAGCATCCCCGTCCAGAGCAAGCCCGAGCCGAGCAAGGGACATGCCCGAAAATAATTCTCTGTTAACATGAAATGCAATGTTGCAATAGGGAACGCACGCTTGAATTGGAGGATACGATGAAGATACAGGTTAAAGAGACCTTGGCCAGGCGCCGGACGGTTTTCGTCCTCACGCTCGCAGCCATCGTCGGCGTTTGCGCCTTCACCTTCTCCGGCACCCAGAATTACGCTTGGGCTGAAGGCGAAGGGCCCATTGCCACTTGGAATGAAGTCAAAGTGCCGGGATATGGCGTCGTTAAAGCAAATGAAAAGAACCTTTCGCTTGAAATAAAAATAGATAGCTCGAACGATCACCTGGAGGCCCATTTCACGAATAACGGCGGAGATACAATTCACCCATCTGTCCTTGAGTTGACAACGGACGAGGGATCGGTATTAACCGCCTATTTTGGTGAAGATATTCTTCCTACCAATCAAGCAGCATCTTCCATTGAAGGCTCGAAACCCACTACCCGATTCACTAAAGCAGAGCTTTACGAAACCGTCACCGTGACCTTCAATATGAACAGCCACGGAACCCAGATCATCAACCCCATTACGGTCAAGAAGGGGACGTCCGTCACCCTGCCCCAGCCCACAGACCCGAATTATGACTTCGGCGGCTGGTTCACCGATGAGAGCCTCACCACCTCGTTCAACGGCACCGCCGCTACGAACATGACCGTCTACGCCAAATGGACCGAAAAGGAAAAGGTCACCGTTTCCTTCGAATCCGAATTCGGGACCGCACCTGAAGCCGTGACCGTGAACAAGGGCCAAGTCGTCGAACTCCCCAATCTAGGCACTGACGGCGACTACACATTCGTTGGCTGGATTCCTAAGGGCTCCGAAGGCACCGATGCCCTTAAAGGCGAATACACCGCTAAAGAAAACATCACTTTCACGGCTGTCTGGGAAGCTCCCTCCACTCCCATCATCGAAATGGTCGATGTCGCCTTCGACATGAACGGCCACGGCGACAGTGTGACCAAGCAGACCGAGAAGGGCAAGCCCATCACCCTTATCGATGATCCCGCCGCCGAAGGCTATACCTTCAAGGGCTGGACCTACGACAAGGAAGGCAAGCAGGCCTTCGACCCCAAGAAGAACGCAGACCAGGACACCACCCTGTACGCCCAGTGGGAGAAGAATGTCGATTCCGCTCCCACCAACTCAACAATCCCCCGGACCGGTGACAACCAGATGGCACTCCTGGCATCCCTCTGCTTCAGTGCAGCAGCCCTGATCGCAGTCGGCATCGCGTTAACCGCGTATCGCAAATGCAAGCACGTATAAAGCATACGTGACGTTACCGTTCTAATTCTCGATCTAAACAGAGGGGAGTCCCGCGGGACTCCCCTTCCCATTCGCGTACCTAATTACGCTGTTCCTACTAAAATTGGGAATTCTATTCCCAATTTTCTCCTATTCCCACTCAGTAATCTAATCGTGCACTTCCATGGCCTCTCGTCTACGTGGTGTACCGCCGTCTCCCCATTAACCGAAATCAGCCGCATTTTGTATCTCGAGTTGAACTCAAAAATGAACTCAACGCCAACCTATCTCATCCATTAATGGGGGTGCGAAACATCAGCCCCTGTGCCCGCCAGCTCTTCCCATTCTGCGAACTAACAGCACTATTGATTTTGCACGTTGCTCTACGTCTTAATATAGACTCGCCTCGTTAACTCCAATACTCTTAATCCGACCTGTAAAGCGCACCAATCTCGAGCCCCTCGTTTCTGCACGAGCGTCATTTCAATGCTTATAACTCACTGATTGCAAAGATTCTAGCTATGTCAAACCGTATTCGCGTTCGAGCCTGTCGAACTCTTCATCAATCGAAGCGAGGTAGGTTGCGCGATTGGCATCTAAGTCATTCAGCACCTTATAAACTTGCTCGTAAATAGTCATAGAGATAGGATCCCTGATCGGGGTGTCCCCATTGCATTCGACAAGTCCGACATGGTCGTTACTTGCTGTAGCCCTGATAAGTTCAAGCAAGTCATCTCGCTCAATATCACATATCGGAATCCATACGCCATTCTTGAGGAACTGGCCTTCTTGCTCGTTGATTCTAAGCAAGTCCATAGTGGGTCCTCCTTTCAAGATAGGCGATGCGTCCAGCTTCCATTGTATCGAGCATCACCTCTTTGCGATCACAGGTGTTTCCGTATGCATCTATAAGCTTAGTGGCAGAGAGCTCACCGGAGTAAACGCGATACTCTCCCGACTTGGTCTTCTCCGTGTAGATGATGCAATCAGGAAGAAGCGAGACGCCAAGAGTATTGTTATGTGTCACGAGAAACACCGTTGCATGCTCGGCTACGTCGTTGAGTAGGGTAATGACATCGTGGTTAAGGAACGGGTTATCGAATGATGACTCAGGCTCATCAATCAGCACAACATCTTTGCCCGCTGCGGCGGCTATTCGGTGCAGAAGGAGATACTCCGCGCGTTGTCCGCCAGACAACGCGGCACTAGATTCGTCGTTGAGCACAATTCTGCTTTTAATGTTGAACAGGAGACGGCATGCCGCAGCTTGAACAGTAGCATCGAAGCTTCGAATGACTGCGAGTCTCTTAGCTGACGTAACCTTGGCTCCGAAAAGACCCGCCACATCAGTTCCGCTCGGCAACGTCAGCCCGCATCCTTTTCGCGCCTCAGTGGCGTTCGAATACATCTGCCGCGTCCTCTTCTTGAGGTATTTGTATTCTTCATCAGATTTGAGATCAAGAGGCGTTGCAAGTGCATCTAGGACTTCCACAAGTCTCTTTTCTCGGTAGCAATACTTGAAGTACTCTCGTAGTTGATCGGCCTGTGGAAGCGGCTTGCGTGCCGACTTCTTGCTCAACTCTTTCTTTATTTCTGCGACTGCAGCATCGCACTGCTTTTTCTGCCACCGAGCAGTACGAGCTTGCTTCATAAGCTCGCGTAGTCTGCTATCAAGTGCCCTAAGAGTATTCGGGTCGACATATTCTTTGACAACATCGGGTCGTTTGCCACCATCGGCCAATTCTCGCGCGGCCTTTCGGAGCTTCACGTCAGACGCTTCGACAGCGTCGCTCTTTTCATATGTAAATTCATCAGCATTATAGATAGGCCGCTCGGAATAGCGGTCGGTCGGTGCAGCAGCAAATTGAACCAAAGCTGTGCAATACGCCCTTACTGCATCTTCGCAGGCTCCCTGGTCAAACTGCGTGTAGTGGTTGATTGCATCTTGTAGAGCGTTGAAGTAGTTATCAAAAAAGACGCTGTCTTCTTCAGCAACGTTTTTGTCGAAAATGTCTTTCTTCGCTTTGTTGGTGATTTCGAACTGCTCAATGTAAAGCCTGTCCTCGGGCTCATAGGCGTCAAGAATCCGCTTAAGCGTAAATGTCTTGCCAGAGGAACGCTCTCCAAGGATGACGTTCATGCGCCTCGATGCGGGCAGTGCTTCTGGAAGTATCTCAAAGTCTCTGTCTGTTGGGAAAATCTCAACGTTGTTTGCGTTTGCAAATGCCGCCTTGATCGAGCTAAAGCTCATTTCGTTGCATTGTAGGTAGGTGTAGCCGTATGCATAACGCCGTATGTTATCGTCGGGATCTTCATCGGGCATGCGTAAGCCGGGACGACAGTCGCTGAAAACCACAAGCGGTGCATCGGCCCCATCGCGCTCAACGAGCCATTTTTTGGCATTGGCTACTTCCAGGGCGTCGTAGCCAGTTGTGCTTTGTATATGAGAAAGTGTGGCCGAGTCGAGTTTCTTGCTCTTTTTGTAGTGGGGTATGATGAGCCAATTGCTGATCTTAGGAAACAACTCAACAACGCGTTCCCAACTCATGTGGTCGCTACTGCCCGGGCATTCGCCCGCAAGAGTGGCCATACCGCTTGCAAAATCGTCTATGTCGGCGGGGTCGGCGACGATAATGACGTGCCCAAAACCACTCAACTTCGTGACATTAATTTCAGCACCAGGAAAAACAGCAATGTCTAGCGCCTTTGAAACCTGGTCGTAGTTGTCACGGTAAAACCCATTGTGGTTGGTGATTGCAATGGCGGCAAGATGAGCCCCCTCGACATAGTCCTTGAGAACTTCAATATCGAAATTGAAACCACTAGAGTCAGAGGCGGTCTCAACAGTATGGATATGAAAATCGATTCTGTTCAAGTGGCCCTCGCATTCCGTCCATTCCCATATGCACCATTATCCCATCCTGCCATTCGCTAGCGCCAGCAAACTACCGTAGTTCTCCACCTCGCGATAGCGTCCAGTCGTTGAACCCCCCCCCCCGTTAACGGGGCATCTATTCGCGTTCTGACAAAAGACGCCCCCCTAACCGCCGAAACCTACCTTCCGGCAAATGGATTGGCAACATTTATTTGGACGGTTTTGAGAGGGGCATTCCCGCCTTCCTGAACTCGACGGGGCTCATGTAGCCGAGCGTCGAGTGGATCCTGAGGTTGTTGTACCAGTGCACGTAGTCGGACAGCCCTGCCTGCAGGTCGCGCAGGTCCCGGAAGCTCTCCCTGTAGACGAGCCCGGCCTTGAGTATCTTGTTCGTCGACTCGTCGACGGCGTTGTCGTAGGGGCAGCCCCTGGCGGAGAGCGACCGCTCTACGCCGAAGGCCTCTAGCATGAGGTCGATCTCGGCGTTGTCGAACTCGCTGCCGCGGTCGGTGTGGAACACCGCGATGTCGGATATCGGGAACTCCAGGGTGGCGAAGGCCGCCTTGACGAGCAGCGCGTCCCTCCTGCTGCCCGCGGCGCGGCCGACGATCTCCCTGTTGTAGAGGTCGACGAGCAGGCGGACGTAGCACCACGATCCGCCCGCGCGCACGTAGGTGAGGTCGCTGCAGACGTGCGTGCGCGGCGCGCGGCCGTCGAACTCGCGGGCCACCAGGTTCGGCAGCTCAGCCTCGTTCGGCTTGCCGGGGTGGACCTTGAACCGCTTCCTCCCGTACGCGCTCGAGAGGCCGTTCTCCCTCATGATCCGCGCGATCCGCCTTCGGCTCGCCGATATGCCGCGTCGCTCGAGCGACGCCTTGACCTTCCTCGACCCGTACCTGCCCCTGCTTTCCGCGTGGGCGGCGAGCACGTCGGGCTCGATGGGG
>NZ_JBNPNG010000035.1:0-5352 GCF_050314535.1 Collinsella sp. SGI.095 | reverse complement strand
ACGGCTCGGTGCCGTCCACCGGTCAGCGGCGCCCTGGCCTCCCACGGGCTGGCCCCGCAGTACTCTCGGCGCGATGGGGCTTAGCTTCCGGGTTCGGAACGGGACCGGGCGTGCCCCCCATGCTCTGGCCGCTGACCGGTGGGCGGCGCCCACCGTATCTTCGGTGCCCGGTGTCTCTCTCACGTGCCCTGGGGGCCGCATGGCGCATAGGAGAGATCCGACTCGGGGGCATCCTCGTGCCCGGACCGCGCGTGAGCGCTGGGTCCCGCGGGCCGCGAGGTGCGGTTCCGGAAGAGCTCGGGCGATTAGTGCGGCTCGGCTGAGGGCGTCGCCGCCCTTGCACCTGCCGTCTATCGACCAGGTAGTCTACCTGGGCCCTTACCGGAAGGAGAACTAATCCCTGGAACGGCTTCCCGCTTAGATGCCTTCAGCGGTTATCCGCGCCGCACGCGGCTACCCGGCCGTGCCGTTGGTCGACAACCGGTTCACCGGAGGTGCGTCCACCCCGGTCCTCTCGTACTGGGGGCAGCCTCCATCGATTCTCCTGCGCCCACGGAGGATAGGGACCGAACTGTCTCACGACGTTCTGAACCCAGCTCGCGTACCGCTTTAAACGGCGAACAGCCGTACCCTTGGGACCTGCTCCAGCCCCAGGATGCGATGAGCCGACATCGAGGTGCCAAACCTTGCCGTCGATGTGGACTCTTGGGCAAGATCAGCCTGTTATCCCCGGAGTACCTTTTATCCGTTGAGCGACGGCCCACCCACTCGGGGCCGCCGGATCACTAGAGCCTGCTTTCGCACCTGCTCGGCTCGTGGGCCTCGCAGTCAAGCCCGCTTGTACTCTTGCATTCAAAAGGACGGTTGCCGACCGTCCCGAGCGGACCTTCGCGCGCCTCCGTTACCCTTTAGGAGGCGACCGCCCCAGTCAAACTGCCCGCCTGGCACGGTCCCCGAGCCGGTTGACGGCCTCGGGTTAGGACGCCGGTCGCGCGAGGGCAGTATTCCAAGGGCGGCTCCCCGGGGGCTGGCGCCTCCGGATCTTCGCCTCCTGCCTATCCTCTACACGCGGGACCAGCGGCCAATGCCAAGCTGCAGTGAAGGTTCACGGGGTCTTTCCGTCCTTCCGCGGGTAAGTCGCATCTTCACGACCAGTGCAATTTCACCGGGTCCATGGTCGAGACAGCGCCCAAGTCGTTGCGCCTTTCGTGCAGGTCGGAACTTACCCGACAAGGAATTTCGCTACCTTAGGACCGTTATAGTTACGGCCGCCGTTTACCGGGGCTTGGCTTCGGGGCTTCGCCGAGACGGCTAACTCCTCCGCGTGACCTTCCGGCACCGGGCAGGCGTCAGACCCTATACGTCGCCTTGCGGCTTCTGCAGAGTCCTGTGTTTTTGGTAAACAGTCGCTTGGGCCTCTCCACTGCGGCCCGCCTCCGCTCCCGGAGCAAGTCCGTTCACGTACGCGCGGGCACCCCTTCTCCCGAAGTTACGGGGCCATTGTGCCGAGTTCCTTGACCATGGTTGACCCGATCGCCTCGGTATGTTCTACCCACCCACCTGTGTCGGTTTGCGGTACGGGCGCGCACGCGCCTGCCTAGGGGTTTTTCTAGGGACCTCGGGCTCACTCGCTTCGCTCAATCGCTTCGTCCGGAGCCTCGCCCTCGATGCGGACCGGATTTCCCTGGTCCGCGGGCCGCGCTCCATCACGGGGACGTCCAGAACCCCGCCGAGCCACCCCCATCCGTCGCCCCGTCGGTCGTAGCGCCGCGTGCGCGGTGCAGGAATGTCTGCCTGCTGCGCGTCGGCTACGCCTCCCGGCCTCGCCTTAGCCCCCGACTGACCCTGGGAGGATTAGCCTTGCCCAGGAAACCTCGGGTTCACGGCGGACGAGTTACTCTCTCGTCTCTCGCTACTCATGCCAGCATTCTCACTCCCATGCGCTCCACCGTCGGTCGCCCTCCGGCTTCTCCGCCCATGGGAAGCTCCCCTACCGATTCTATAGATAAAATCCCGCCGCTTCGGTGTCCAGCTTAGCCCCGTGTATTGTCGGCGCATGTCCACTCGACCAGTGAGCTGTTACGCACTCTTTGAATGCATGGCTGCTTCTAAGCCAACATCCTGGTTGTCTGGGCGGACGCACATCCTTTGCCACTCGGCTGGAACTTGGGGACCTTAGCGGGCGGTCCGGGCTGTTTCCCTCTCGAGCACACAGCTTAGCCCACATGCTCTGACTGCCGCGCTCTGGGCCGCCGGCATTCGGAGTTCGGTTGGATTCGGTAGGCGGCGAAGCCCCCTCGTCCATCCGGTGCTCTACCTCCGGCGGTGAACGCGCGACGCTAGCCCTAAAGCTATTTCGGGGAGAACGAGATATCTCCGGGTTTGATTGGCCTTTCACCCCTATCCGCAGGTCATCGCCGCCGTTTTCAACCGACGTGCGTTCGGCCCTCCACGGGGTCTTACCCCCGCTTCAGCCTGCCCACGGATAGCTCACCCGGCTTCGCGTCCGCGGCGCGGGACTCAAGTCGCCCTGTTAAGGCTCGCTTTCGCTACGGCTCCCTTTCGGTTAACCTCGCCCCGCGCCAGCGACTCGCTGGCTCATTCTACAAAAGGCACGCCGTCACACCCCGGAGGGTGCTCCGACTGCTCGTGGGCGCACGGTTTCAGGTACTGTTTCACTCCCCTCCCGGGGTGCTTTTCACCTTTCCCTCACGGTACTGGTGCGCTATCGGTCACAGGGTAGTACTCAGGCTTGGATGGTGGTCCACCCAGGTTCGGACCGGGTTTCACGTGCCCGGCCCTACTCAGGGACCGCGTCGCGCCGTCCGGTCTGGGTTCGCGTACGGGGCTGTCACCCGCTGCGGCCGGCCCTCCCATGCCGTTCCGCTCCCCAGCCGGACCTGCGCCCGGGGGCGGCAGCCCCCGGATGCGCGGCCCTGCAACCCCGCCGGCGGAACCCCTGCCGGGTACGCCCGCTCGACGGTTTGGCCATCGGTCCCCTTTCGCTCGCCGCTACTCGGGGAGTCTCGAGATTGATTTCCTCTCCTCCGGGTACTTAGATGTTTCAGTTCCCCGGGTTGTCCTCCCCGGCCCTATGCGTTCAGGCCGGGGATATGCACACTGCTGTGCATGGGTTCGCCCATTCGGAGACCCCCGGGTCGAAGGATGTGTGC
Organism: Collinsella sp. SGI.095; assembly: GCF_050314535.1. Taxonomy (NCBI): domain Bacteria; kingdom Bacillati; phylum Actinomycetota; class Coriobacteriia; order Coriobacteriales; family Coriobacteriaceae; genus Collinsella; species Collinsella sp. SGI.095. The sequence goes on along the minus strand of NZ_JBNPNG010000035.1, from coordinate 2,179 downwards.
TCCTCGCCGGGGATTATCGCAGCTTGCCGCGTCCTTCATCGGCTCCCTGTGCCAAGGCATCCGCCGTGCGCCCGTGGTATCTTGCGGGACCGCTCCGGGCCCGCGGGATATCCACGTGTCGCTAATATAAATTAATCGATATCATGAATAGCGCTCTCATGTCGCAATTCGGGTATCTCATACCGCGGCACAGCGTGTTCCACTGTGCTCGCGATCAGATGCTCCTCACTCATCAATGAGTGAATTCCTCTTGTTTGGATCGGATGAATGATTGCTATCATTCTCTATTTAATCGCAGAAAAGAATCGAGTCTGGAAGAGGATACTCTTCCATCTCTCTCCTATCGCTATGCGGCTCTCAAGGTACGCGGGTGCGACCCCGGGGACCGGGTGCTGCGGGGACGTATCCGGGCCAGACATCCACCGGACGGGCTCCTGCCCTCCATTCGAGTTAAAGTGTTCTCTCTCTAAGAATGTGTCTCCCTAGAAAGGAGGTGATCCAGCCGCACCTTCCGGTACGGCTACCTTGTTACGACTTCACCCCCCTCACCCTCCACACCTTCGGCGCCTCCCCCCTTGGCGGTTGGGCCGGCGACTTCGGGTGCAGACGACTCGGGTGGTGTGACGGGCGGTGTGTACAAGGCCCGGGAACGCATTCACCGCGGCATGCTGATCCGCGATTACTAGCAACTCCGACTTCATGGGGGCGGGTTGCAGCCCCCAATCCGAACTGGGGCCGGCTTTCCGGGATCCGCTCCCCCTCGCGGGGTGGCATCCCTCTGTACCGGCCATTGTAGCACGTGTGCAGCCCAGGGCATAAGGGGCATGATGACTTGACGTCGTCCCCGCCCTCCTCCGCCTTGACGGCGGCGGTCCCGCGTGGGTTCCCGGCATCACCCGATGGCAACACGCGGCGGGGGTTGCGCTCGTTGCGGGACTTAACCCAACATCTCACGACACGAGCTGACGACAGCCATGCACCACCTGTATGGGCTCCTCTCGGCCACGGGGTCTCCCCCGCTTCACCCATATGTCAAGCCCTGGTAAGGTTCTTCGCGTTGCTTCGAATTAAGCCACATGCTCCGCTGCTTGTGCGGGCCCCCGTCAATTCCTTTGAGTTTTAGCCTTGCGGCCGTACTCCCCAGGCGGGACGCTTAATGCGTTGGCTGCGGCACGGGGGGATCGTCCCCCCACACCTAGCGTCCATCGTTTACGGCTGGGACTACCAGGGTATCTAATCCTGTTCGCTCCCCCAGCTTTCGCGCCTCAGCGTCGGTCTCGGCCCAGAGGGCCGCCTTCGCCACCGGTGTTCCACCCGATATCTGCGCATTCCACCGCTACACCGGGTGTTCCACCCTCCCCTACCGGACCCAAGCCGCGGAGGTTCCGGGGGCTTCGGGGGGTTGAGCCCCCCGCTTCGACCCCCGGCCTGCCGGGCCGCCTACGCGCGCTTTACGCCCAATGAATCCGGATAACGCTCGCCCCCTACGTATTACCGCGGCTGCTGGCACGTAGTTAGCCGGGGCTTCTTCTGCAGGTACAGTCTCGTCTCTTCCCTGCTGAAAGCGGTTTACGACCCGAAGGCCTCCGTCCCGCACGCGGCGTCGCTGCGTCAGGGTTGCCCCCATTGCGCAAGATTCCCCACTGCTGCCTCCCGTAGGAGTCTGGGCCGTGTCTCAGTCCCAATCTGGCCGGTCGGTCTCTCAACCCGGCTACCCGTTGTCGGCACGGTGGGCCGTCACCCCGCCGTCTACCTGATGGGCCGCGGAGCCATCCCCTCCCGTCGGGGCTTTAGCCCGGGCGCCATGCGGCACCCGGGGGTATCCGGTATTACCCGTCCTTTCGGGCGGCTATCCCGGGGGAGGGGGCAGGTTCTCCACGTGTTACTCAGCCGTTCGCCACTCGCCTCTATCCGAAGATAGGTGCCGTTCGACTTGCATGTGTTAGGCGCGCCGCCAGCGTTCATCCTGAGCCAGGATCGAACTCTCCGTCCAAAATATGTTTGGGCCTCGAGCCCGTCCGGTCCTCTCAGTTCATCGCTGATCGGTTCCGTTCGATTCATATGGTTCTGTTTGATAGGAAAAGGAATTCCTCGGGGCCGCCTCTCGGCGGCCTTGCGAAAAACGAATCCAAGTCAGACCATTTCAAATGGTTCGATGTCTGCCCGGATGCGACACATC
>NZ_JBNPNG010000034.1:0-5525 GCF_050314535.1 Collinsella sp. SGI.095 | reverse complement strand
GGACTTCCATGACGTCGTCGATGACGACATAAAAAACCATGTAGTTGCCAACGTAGAAGCGGTAATACGGGTGCAACCGTCTTCTTGTCGAAGGGTATGTTGGTGACATGGTTGGATTCTTGAGATGCTCGAGTATGCCTGCTTCAACATTGTCGACAAGCCTATTTGCTGCAGCGGGGTTATTGAGATCAAAGGCGATATATGACGCTGCTTGGCTGAGGTCCTCCCAAAATAGGGGAAGATAGCGGAGCTTATAGTGCCTGTTCATCGAGACCGCCGTCGAGCATTTTTCTGACAGAGCCAAAGACATCGTCGTGTGTATAGCGAAGTTGCATGCTGGCAGCCTGACGATCAGCGGCATCAAGTGCGCTCTCGATTGTATTGCTCAGTGACTTGTACTGCTCAAAGCTCATGACGACCATAGAGCCCCGCCCGTTTTTAGTTAGAAAAACCGGACCTTCCTGTTCGACTTCGCGTTCAACATCCGGGTAGTGATTTCTAAGATCTGAGACTGGCCTAATATTCACAGCTACCTCCTGAGCTATCAGGATATTATCGTAATTATGATAACAGAGTTGAGATTTGGGAAGGGAACTCCTCGGGGGCGGGGCGGGCGCCTGCCGCCATATATGAACTTTATCGCGAGTTCCGCACGAACAGGAGGCCACTTAATGTGGCCTCCGTCGTGAGCAGGACTGTCCGAGCAGGAAAGTTCATATATGGCGGCAGGCGCCCGCCCCGCCCCCGAGGAGTATCTCTCAAGCAAAAACTGTCGTGGGGTAAAGTCCTAGGTCAGTGACGTTTTATACCGAGAAATTCAAAAAAAGTTGAAAATTCATTACATATTTGCGTTGACTTTAGGCAACTAAAGTTTCATACTCCTTTTCATCCACTGGGGGATGTGAACACGCACGGATTGTTCGCATCATGATTGAAGAGGATTTCTTAGACATGTTCACGCATCAGCTAAACATTATCAGCGTAGTAATTATCTGATGCGGGTTAGCACATACAGCTAGCCCGTACGATAACGGGCGGCTGATGAAGATGAGGGCCGTCGAGCGCAACCGACGGCCCTCATTTTTTATGTCTAGGAAGTTCTTTTTAGAGGAGGAAATGTAATGAACGGAGTTTTGCTCATGGTTGTGGCCGCAGCGGTGCTCGCCTGCGGCTATCTGGGCTACGGCCGCTGGCTGGCTAACAAGTGGGGCGTTGATAAAGAGGCCCTCACGCCTGCCAAGCGCATGAAGGACGGCAAGAGCTTCTCGCCCGTCTCAGCCTTCACCGCGTTCTCGCATCAGTTCAGCTCGATCTGCGGTGCTGGCCCTGTTACGGGTACGATCGTCGCCATGGCCTTCGGCTGGCTGCCCGTCGTGCTCTGGGTCCTCGTCGGCGGCATCTTCTTTGGCGCCGTTCACGACTTTGGCGCCCTGTACGCTTCGATGAAGAACAACGGCAAGTCCTTGGCTCAGCTCATCGAGAAGTACATCGGCAAGACCGGCCGTCGCCTGTTCCTGCTGTTCTGCTGGCTGTTCTGCATCATCGTCATCGCCGCTTTTACCGACATGGTCTGCAAGACGTTCATGTTCACCCCGGTCGTTGACGCCTCTGGCGCTGCCACCGGTGCCATCGACTTCACCAAGTCCTATGCCGCTGGCTGCGCTGGCACCATCTCCATCCTGTTCACCTTCGTCGCCATGGCCTTTGGTTGGGCTCAGAAGAAGTTCAACCTCACCGGCGCTGCCGAGTTCGTCACCGGCGTGGTGCTCATGGTCCTCATGTTCGCCGTCGGTATGCAGTTCCCGGTTTACCTGGACAAGTTCCAGTGGTTCGCCGTCGTCATGGTCTACCTGGTCTTTGCCGGTGCCATGCCCATCCAGATGCTCAAGACCCCTCGCGACTACCTCACTTCCATCATGATGATCGTCATGATCGTCTGCGCTGTCCTCGGCATCGCCGTCCTGGGCGTTAACGGCCAGGCTACCATCACCGCTCCGGTTTTCACCGGCTTTAGCAATGCCTCGGGCATGATGTTCCCGGTCCTGTTTGTCTCCGTTGCCTGCGGCGCTCTCTCCGGTTTCCATAGCCTCGTTTCTTCGGGCACCTCTTCCAAGCAGGTCGAGAAGGAGCAGGACGCCGTCAAGGTCGGTTTTGGCGCCATGATCGTCGAGTCCTTCGTCGGCATCCTCGCCATCATCGTCGCCGGCATCATGTTCTCCGACATGAACACTGCTGGTACCGGCGCCCTCAACGCCGGCGTCGCTTCCACCCCGTTCCAGATCTTCGCTGCTGGCATTTCTCGCGGTATGCAGGCCTTCGGCGTTGACGGCACGCTCGCTACCGTCTTTATGACCATGAACGTCTCCGCTCTGGCCCTGACCTCGCTCGACGCCGTCGCCCGCATCGCCCGCACCTCGTTCTCCGAGTTCTTTGCCCAGACCAACGACGCCCTGGCCATCGAGTCCAAGGCCGGTTACATGAAGGTCCTCGGCAACCCCTGGTTCGCCACGGTTGTCACCCTGCTCCCCGGCCTCGCCCTCGCCTTTGGCGGCTATGCCAACATCTGGCCGCTCTTTGGTGCTTCCAACCAGCTGCTCGGCGGTATGACCATGATCACCCTTGCCGTGTTCTGCAAGTGCACCGGCCGCAAGGGCTGGATGCTCTACGTGCCCGTCGCCTTCCTGCTCTGCTGCACCTTTACCTCGCTGGTCCAGAGCGCCATGGGCTGCATGACCGCCGTCCAGGCCTACGGCTTCTTCGGTACCATCCCGGCTACCGCCACCACGGCCGCCGTCTCCGTCGCCGCCACCAAGGGTCTGCAGCTCGTCTTTGCCGTCCTGCTGATGGTCCTGGGCCTCATCGTTGCCGTCAACTGCCTCAAGGAGTTCTTCGGCAAGGAGGCCGGTTCCATGCCCGACGAGGAGCCCGAGTGGTCCGAGATGGGCAAGGCCGAGTATGGTCGCGCTGCTGCTGCCGAGGCTCCCGCAAACGCCGAGGCCGCCAAGGCCTAATCGACCTAACGGATTGAACGTCACATCTATATGACTCGGAAAGGCCGGGTCCGCAACTGCGCGGACTCGGCCTTTTTCCATGCAAAAGCTAGTGTGCCCGGGTGTTCTCGCAGATGTTTTGCGTGGATAGGGGCGTGCGTTGTACCATATAGACGTATATGTGTACATATGAAAGGGGCCCCGTGGCCAAGACGGTATATTCCGATAACCAAAACAACGTCGATGCCCTGGCTGAGCGTCTGAGCAGCCAGACGTCGCTTTCTGCCGAGCGTGCCAAGCTGGTTGCCTACGACCTGCTCTGCCGCAAGGCGCTCAAGATCAAGTCGAGCGCGCTGGCACAGATTTTCCGTTCCGTCGATAAGGAATGTGACACCAAGGCGATGCGCGATGAACTTATCGCGGCAAAGATCGTTACCAAGATCGAGGGCAGCGGCGTTAACGGGCGCCCAGCGTTCTATACCATTAATGCCGAGATTCGCGATGTCCAGGAGCAGCCTGCCGAGGCTGCCGAAGAGGCCGTCGAGGACGTTGTCGATGCGCCTGTTGCGGTGGAAACGGCTCCGCGCGAGAACGTCGACACCGATGAGCTGCTTGACGAGAGCGTCGTTCGCGCCTTTACGGCCAAGGCGGGCCGCGGCGGTTTTGGCGGGGGCGGCAAGCGCGATGCGCAGCGCCGTGCCCAGCAGGAGCGCTTCCGTCGCGCTGTGGCTCAAAAGGATGAGCTCGATACCGAGGCTGTTGAGACCGAGGTTGCCGCTGAGTCGCAGAAGCCCGCGAAGGAGCAAAAGCCCGTGGAGGAGCAAAAGCCCAAGCGTCGTCGCGGTGCTCACTTTAAGGCTGCGCAGCAGGATGTCGCGCATGAGGCTGAAGAGCCTTCCGAGGTTGCAGACGATGTTGAGGAGTCTGCCAAGAGGGCTCCGGGTTCGTGTCGTCCCGGCCGCGGTTTTGCGGGGCTCGTGTATCCCGTAAAGCGTCAGGAGAAGGGCGAGCAGGCTTCGACCGCTCAGACCGAGAAGACCGAACAAACCGAGAAAACCGTTGAGCCGGCGGCTCGCGAGCAGCAGCCTTCCGAGTCGCAGTCTGCAGCCGACGCCGAGGTCAAAGTTCAACAGTCCGCTGATAAGCAGGCGGGGGAGAGCGCTTCGAGCAAGCCTCGCCGTCGTCGTCACCGTGGCGGCCGTGGCTCAAATGCCGAATCCGCGGCCGAGCAGGCAGCGGGGCAAAACAAGGATGCTAAGGCTGAGATTCCGGCGGAGCAGCCCAAGCGCCAGCCAGTAAAGGGGGGCAAGCCTGAGCGTTCGCAAAAGGGCTCGTCCGCGCCAAAGCAAGAGCGCAATACTCGGACAGATTCCAAGTGCAAATCCCAGACGCAGCCCAAACCGACTGCAAACGATGCGGCCGCCCAGCAGCCTGAGCCGCCCGCTCATGGCGAGGTTTCGGCCTTTGCTCTGGCCCGTGTCCTGGGCAGGCAGCTGCTCAAGGTCGTTCCCACACCTGCTGCACTCTCCAAGATTAAGGAGCAACAGACTCAAATCGTTAAGGTTGAGGGTAAGGACGGCAAAAAGGTTTCGCAGCGCACTCAGCACAACGAGATGTCCAACCGCAAGATTGCCGAGGAGATTGCAATCATCCAGGCTTGGATTGAGCAGAATCGCGGCGCCGACACGCCGGTCGCCTCGCGTCGCCAGCGCGCCTACCAGATTTTTAACGATGAGAAGGCCTTTGACGGCAAACACGGCGAGCGCCTGATGAGGCGTATGACCGAAAAGGGTATCAGCATGCAGGCGATTAAGGTCGCCCCCAACCGCCCCGTGCACTTTACGGGCTTCTTTACGCTGGGCGCCGACAAGCCGTTCATTATGGTCGAGAACCTAGACACCTATGACGAGATCGTCAAGCTCTTGCGCGGCCGCAAGCACGCTAAGCTTTTTGGCACCAAGGTGGGTGGCGTGATCTTTGGCGGCGGCTGCAAGGCGAGCGTCTCGCACGCACTGGATGATTATCTGGCCGAGATCGGCTATCGCTTTAACTATGTCTACTATGTGGGCGACATCGATCGAGAGGGTGCGCGCATCGTCGAGCAGGCCCGCAATGCCAATGTGGTTGAGATTCGCTTGCATGCCGGCATGTATCGTGCCATGCTCGCCGAGCACAAACGTCGCGTGAAAGCTGGCGGCGAGTGCGAGCCTGCGGCTGCCAATCAGGGTGTGCCGCAGAATTTGGCGGCGACAATCAAAGATCTGCCTATGGTCACGCGCGTGCAGTTCCGCAATGTGCTGCGCGAGGGCGGTCGCATTCCGCAGGAGATTCTGATGACCGCCGACTATCGGGATGGCGATTCGGGAAGCTTCGACCGCATGCTGAACAATTAGTTCCGCCGTTCTACCGAACGGCGGTCCTCTTGACGCTGCGAGGGTCCCTGGCACGGCAATCTGACGTTCAACTTCGGCGGCGCGACCAGAAGGTCAGCGCCGCCTTGTTTCACGTCACCTTGCCATACCAGGGCCCCTCTCG
>NZ_JBNPNG010000033.1:0-7100 GCF_050314535.1 Collinsella sp. SGI.095 | reverse complement strand
GGCTTTTCCTTTCTGTCCTGCACGCAACTCTATACATCGCGTTTATTTTCGATACCAATTATAGACATACACCTAACGTGTTTTTAATACCACTTATTAATCTGTTCCAATCATCGGTGAACGGTCGAAATTCTCTGGTGAGTGGTATTAAATTAGAATTGAATGTATAGCTAACGCCTCTGGCGCCTCCCTTGTTTGACAAAGAACAGCGTTCCTACCAGCGCAATAATGGTCGATGCCCCAAACAGTACCGTCTGGACACCCAAAGCCTCCGCCAAAAACGGAGCCGCCAGCAGCGGCAGCACGCCGGCGCTCATCAGGCCAAAACGCACAAAGCCGGTAATGCGCCCCAGGTATTTGATGTCAGCGCGCTCCTGAATCAAGATCATCTGCAGCGGTTCCAGGAATCCCCAGGCCAGACCGTTAATCGCCTGACCGATAATCGCGACCCCAAGCATATCGGTGCCCACGTACACCATGGACCCAATGCCCACGGCCATGAGCGCGCCGAGCAGCAATCGCAGGTTGACATGGCGGGCAGAAAGCTTGGTCAGGATGAACGCGCCCACCGAGGAAGTGAGGCCCACGACCGAGGACAGCCAGCCCAGCCAGACGATATCCACGTTGAGCACATCGCGATAGAACAACGACTCCAGCGAATCGAACGCGCCAAACGCAAAGAAGCCCAGAAAGCCCGAGATAAAGATAAGGCGCAGGTCGTGGTCGCGAAACGTAAGTCGCGCTCCCTCGGCCATGCCGCCCAGAATGCCGCCCTTCGGCTTCTCCCCTTTTGCGGGAGCAACACACTCGTGACAGCCCAAGGAGAGCACGGCCGCCACACCCATCATGCCCGCCATGAGCAGATAGACCGATTGCGTGGCAAAACAGCTCACGATGGCACCACCGAGCAGCGGGCCAGCGGTATAGGCGATATTGCTGTAGAACACCATGAGACCGTTCACGCGGGTACGGCCCTCGGTGGTCGACTCCAGGTATCCCGGAAACGCATGCGTACAGGTGTTGATAAAGCCGCCCGCAAGCCCCAAGACGCACGCGGCAAACACAAGCCCGGGGACAGACAACGGCGCCAACCCCACGCCAAGCGATAGCACCGCCGTAATCATGCACGTCACAAACGACGTCCGGCGCGGTCCAAAGCGGTCGATGACCGAGCCCGACACCATATTGCCCGCCGACGTCATAAGATTGCGTACGAGCGTAATGGCAGCAACCAAAAAGGCCGTGCCAGCCAAATCATACGTCGCCGCGCCGATAAGCCCTAAAAAGTACACCGCGTTGTTGGCGCACCATTGCAGGGACTCAATAAGAATCAGCCTGACCTCTGCCGGCGTCAGGCGCATTGCTTCGCGATCCTTCGCGAACATACGAACTCCCTCTATACAAGTAAGGGGATGGAGGGCATAGGCCCGCTCCATCCCCTTTCCAGGTTGCAACGAAAATCTATGCAGCTGGGCCCTTACGCCAGCACGCCGAAGAACGCGCCGACGATGCCCACGGCCATGGTGGCCACGATCAGCACCATGGGGTTGATCTTCTTGGACAGCAGCCAGTAGTACAGCCAGAAGGCGAGCATGCCGAGCATGCCGGGCATGATGCCGTCCAGGATGTCCTGGAGGGTCTGGGCGTCCTCGCCCGAGCCGATGGCCACCGGGATGCTGGCCCAGAACATGTCCTTGCACATGGCGCCCACGACCATGACGCCCACGATTCCCACGCAGGTCATGATCTTCTGCATGAGGCCGGTCCTCTGGGCCTCGTCCAGGAAGCCCACGCCCAGCTCGTAGCCCTTGACGGCGCCCCAGATGCGCAGCGCGAAGCCGGGGACGTTGTAGATGAGCAGGAAGGCGATGGGGCCGAAGGGGTTGCCGGCCTGGCACAGGCTGATGCCCACCGCGGCGGCGACCACGCGCAGCGTCGACAGGAAGATGGAGTCGCCGATGCCGGACAGCGGACCCATGAGGGCGGCCTTGACGTCGTTGACGCTCTCGGGCTCGATCTCGCCGCGGGCGACCTTCTCCTCCATGGCCATCGCGATGCCGCCGACGAACGGGGCGAACTGGACGGTGATGTTGAAGAACGCGCAGTGGCGGTGCAGGGCCTCGGCGTAGTCGTCGGGGCGGCCGGCGTAGATCTTCTTGAGCATGTTGGCGACCATCAGGCAGAAGGCGATGTTCATCTGCTTGTAGTAGGTCCAGGAGAACTCCATGCCCAGGGCGCCGGTGTTGACGGCGCTCTTGATGAGGTCGGAGCGCGTGATCTTGTTCTCGGGACTAGAAGTCATCGTCCTCATCCCCTTCCGCGGAGAGCTGGGGCTGGGCTCCGCCCAGGCCGAGCAGGTCGAACTTGTCGATGCCGATGATGATGGCGATCAGGGCGACGCCCAGGACGGGCACGTTGGCGTAGGAGCACAGCAGGAAGCCCAGGAAGTAGAAGGGCACGAGCTGCTTGGTGAGCACCAGGCGGCCGAGCATGGCGAAGCCCATGGCAGGCAGGATGTTGGCGGCAACGCCGCAACCGTCGATGATGAAGGGCGGGATGAAGTCGAGCAGGCCCTGGATGGCGTCGGAACCCAAATAGAAGGCGCCGCCGCACAGCAGGAAGTACTCGACGCAGCCCCAGATTCCAATTCCCCAATGAACGGCGTAGATGCCTTTGAGGTTTCCCTTGAGGGCGAACTTGTCTGCCATATCGACAAACACAGGGAACAAGGCATTGGTAATGTTGCCGATCGTCAGTGCAAGGACGGCGATGGGCATGGCGAGCGCGATGGCCGTCTCGGTACCCTGACCGAGCTGAATGGCAAACGCGCAGGCGAGCACGCCGCCGACGGTTTCGTTAGGCGGCACGTAGGCGCCGATGGAGATCGAGCCCATGAACAGCAACTCCAGGCTGGCGCCAACGGCAAGGCCAGTCTGCAGGTCCCCCAGCACCAGGCCCACGAGCGGGCACAGGACGATGGGGCGGAACGCGTAGAGGGTGCCGAGCTGGTAGTCGAGGCATCCAAACGCTCCGACTAAGCCGACGAGTATTGCTTGGACAAGCATAATTCCTCCCAATAAGGAATCTCGAACCGTCGTCACTCCCGTCGCGCGCGTTGTTGATATCAATTCCGGGAGTTCGATTCCACGGCTCGAAGCGTACCTGGTGTGCTGCTAACACCCATGCCAGGCACAAATGATTTGATACCAATTATAGGTATGCAGGTTCTTACTATTTAATACCACTCGCTCAGCGGAGTGTTTTTTACCGTAAACGGCAGACGTATCCCGTCAGGCGCGCTCTTTGTTTCGATGGAGGACAAGCGTCACCAGAAAGCCATCGCCAAAGGCATCGGATGCCAAGTTGGCCATAATCACCAAAACGATAATCGCTGCGCCCAAAAACTCGTTCCAGCGAAAGACCTCGCCAAAGAGGAGCGCCGACCAGCAGGGAGCGAGCACGACCTCACTCATGCAAACCAAGTTGGCCGCAAACGCGTTGGTGCGCGCAATCCCCTTGGCATACAGCACACTCGCAAGGCCGCTGCAAAAAAGGCCATGCACCAGCATAAGCCCCCACTCAAAGGGTTTCACGGAGCCTAGGTCGCCGGCAAAATAGACGATCGGAAGTATCGAGATGCCGCAGGAGATGAGCGAGGACACCATAGGCGACGCATCGGGGCGAGAGTTTAAAAAGAAACACAGCCCAAAGGTGGCGCCCGAAATGACGGCAAGCAGATTTCCGAGCATGCCCTCGGCACTCAAATCACCTAAAAAGAAAAGTCCCATACCCGTAAAAGCAACCACCACGGAGGCAATCTTCGCAGGCGAGGGCAACGTGCGAGTTGCGAGCGATTGATACACGATAACGAAAATCATCGAGGTGTACTGCAGAACGATCGCGTTGCCGACCGTCGTGAGCTGGTTGGCAAAGTTAAACGTGGTGCCCGTCACGAAGTTGCAGACGGCCACAAGGACAATAAGACGGCTGACGCGAAAGACGGGCCTGCCGACGAGCAGGATAAAGAGCGCCATAAATATTGCCGTAACGGCACCGATCAAAAGAGCTGACTGCGAATTGGCGCGAACGAGGATGCCGATAAAACTCCACAAGAGCGCCGTGCCAAATAGATACATCGCCCCGCTCACGCCATTATCGGGTGGATTGTCAGATCGAATCACGAAGCACCTCCAGCTAGCTTTCGGTAATAAAAAACGGCGACCGCAATGGGTCGCCGTTTCCCTTGGGGGCAGAATAGAACGCAGGAACCTACGCCAGCACGCCGAAGAACGCGCCGACGATGCCCACGGCCATGGTGGCCACGATCAGCACCATGGGGTTGATCTTCTTGGACAGCAGCCAGTAGTACAGCCAGAAGGCGAGCATGCCGAGCATGCCGGGCATGATGCCGTCCAGGATGTCCTGGAGGGTCTGGGCGTCCTCGCCCGAGCCGATGGCCACCGGGATGCTGGCCCAGAACATGTCCTTGCACATGGCGCCCACGACCATGACGCCCACGATTCCCACGCAGGTCATGATCTTCTGCATGAGGCCGGTCCTCTGGGCCTCGTCCAGGAAGCCCACGCCCAGCTCGTAGCCCTTGACGGCGCCCCAGATGCGCAGCGCGAAGCCGGGGACGTTGTAGATGAGCAGGAAGGCGATGGGGCCGAAGGGGTTGCCGGCCTGGCACAGGCTGATGCCCACCGCGGCGGCGACCACGCGCAGCGTCGACAGGAAGATGGAGTCGCCGATGCCGGACAGCGGACCCATGAGGGCGGCCTTGACGTCGTTGACGCTCTCGGGCTCGATCTCGCCGCGGGCGACCTTCTCCTCCATGGCCATCGCGATGCCGCCGACGAACGGGGCGAACTGGACGGTGATGTTGAAGAACGCGCAGTGGCGGTGCAGGGCCTCGGCGTAGTCGTCGGGGCGGCCGGCGTAGATCTTCTTGAGCATGTTGGCGACCATCAGGCAGAAGGCGATGTTCATCTGCTTGTAGTAGGTCCAGGAGAACTCCATGCCCAGGGCGCCGGTGTTGACGGCGCTCTTGATGAGGTCGGAGCGCGTGATCTTGTTCTCGGGACTAGAAGTCATCGTCCTCATCCCCTTCCGCGGAGAGCTGGGGCTGGGCTCCGCCCAGGCCGAGCAGGTCGAACTTGTCGATGCCGATGATGATGGCGATCAGGGCGACGCCCAGGACGGGCACGTTGGCGTAGGAGCACAGCAGGAAGCCCAGGAAGTAGAAGGGCACGAGCTGCTTGGTGAGCACCAGGCGGCCGAGCATGGCGAAGCCCATGGCAGGCAGGATGTTGGCGGCAACGCCAAAGCCAGCAAGGACAAAGTCGGGGATAAAGTCGAGCACGCCCTGGATAGCGTCAGCACCCAGATAGAACGACAGCGAGCACAACAGGAACGCCATGATGCAACCGGTGGAACCGATCAGGAAGTGCATCGCATAGACGCCCTTAAGGTTGCCCTGGGCAGAGAAAACATCGGCGCGGTCAACCAAAATCGGCAGGGCGGCGTTGAGGATGTTCTTGATGGCAAGGCACAGCGTGGCGATGGGCATAGCGAGCGCGATGGCTGCCTCGGTGCTCTGGCCCAGCTGGATAGCGAAGGCACAGGCGAGCACGCCGCCGATCGTCTCATCGGGCGGCACGTAGGCACCGATGGAGATTGAGCCCATGAACAGCAGCTCCAGGCTCGCACCGATCGCGAGGCCGGACTGCAGGTCCCCCAGCACCAGGCCCACGAGCGGGCACAGGACGATGGGGCGGAACGCATAGAGCGTACCGAGCTGGTAGTCGAACTTACCAAACGCGGCGATAAGTCCGATGAGGATTGCTTGGACAAGCATACATCCCCCTTTCCTAATAGGACACTACGAAGAACCCGCAGGCTCTTCGAAATTAAACGCCTAGAGCACGCTTGCGCAGTCGACCTTGGGGTCGTCGGCCAGAGGACGAATCTCGACCTCGACGCCGCGGCTCAGCATCTCGCGCACATCGGCTTCCTCGGCCGCAGTCAGGAAGATCTGACGAGAGACCTGACGAGCATCGGGGCGCTTCTCGTCCTTGGGCTTGGTGTTGCCCAGGTTGACCGACTTGATCTGCGGGCAGCCCTCAACAAGCTGCTTTGCCTCAGCGATGGTGGCGACGCAGATAATCATCTTGTATTTGTCAGTCACACCCGAGTTAATGGCCTCGATGGCATTCGCCATATCCTTGATGACGAGCTTGCAGCCGGCAGGCTTGCCCATCTTGAGCGTCGTCTTCCACACCGGGTCGTTAGCGACCTTATCGCCCACGCAGAAGATGCAGTTGGAGCCGAGGCCCTGAACCCAAGAGACCGCGACCTGGCCATGAAGCAGGCGATGGTCGACGCGAAGTAGCTGAATCATAATGTGACCCCCCAAAGGTCTTGTGCCGTCTTACGGCGTGTCAGTAGGTGCTGCGGATTAGAACTCTTCTTCCTCGTCGTCATCGACCAAAAGATCGTTGACAAACTTCACGCGCGTATCGTCCGCAGCGACGATGGTGCGAATCGTCTCTTCAACCGGCACCGACTCGTCAGAGAACAGCAGCTGAATGAGCAGAGGAAGGTTCATGTTGGTAACGAGGTACGTGCGGGGGCGCGTCTGGACGATCTTGGTGAACTCGTTGTTGACGCTGCCGCCAAAGAGGTCGGTGCACACGACGACATCATCGTCGGCAGCCATGCCTGCCAGCAGTTTTTGGGCCTCCTCGGCCACGTCCATGCGGTCATCGACGAACATCGAAAGATCGTGGACGTTGTCGCGAGCGCCCGAGAGCAGCTCGATGCTCTCCTTGATGCCGGTAGCGAAGTGCGCATGGCTGGCGATGATGTACTGTCTCATTCTGTGTTCCTCTCAATAGCCCGGCGCGTTCCCGCACCCGTTTTCTTTAGTAGTCGAACTGGTGATAGTAGCGACGATACTTGAGGTTGTGCTTGGTGACCGTCTCGTAGTAGCGAGCCAGGCGGTCGGTAACGAGCACCGTCAGAATCCACGGGGACACGATGACGCGGAACTCGTCGTCAAGGCCGGGGATCGCGAACTCGGCGGTGTCGATGACGTTGAC
>NZ_JBNPNG010000032.1:0-7245 GCF_050314535.1 Collinsella sp. SGI.095 | reverse complement strand
AAAAGTAACAAATATGATTTATTAGAGAGGTAATTACATTCAAACGACGCATAGCCAACAAAGATTCGGTTATTCTTTACCAAATCGAAAAAACGCAGCAACACACTGTACGTCGTGTTGCGTTTTACGTTGGTTCAATTCGATGCGATTGGAGCAGACATGAGCTTCATGGATGCCAAATTCTCCAAATGGGGAGAGGTCGAAACTGCAGTTCTCTCCCAATCGCTTGCGAAAAGATTTGCGAGGGTGATGCTGGCGGCAGTGCTGGCAGCATCTTTTCTGCCCGTCGCAGCTTTCGCTGATACGGGAGGCGACTCCGAGCTTAAGGGAATAAAAGGCAAAACAGACCCGATTTTTTGGTATGAAATAACGAGCTATCAAAACTTGACAAAAAGGTCAAGTTATGTTTGGAGCTGGGAAAAGGACGGCGAAACTGGAGCTATCACTGTAACGGAAACGGATGATCCATCTCGCGTTACTGTGACGGGAACTGAAATCGGCAGCGTGATTTTGAAGGTTTCGGGAGGTGATTTGGATGAAGAGACAATTCGAATCGAGATTAGAAAGCGTACCGTACGTTTGTCTTCCTCGTATGGCGAAAAGATCTATGACGGCACCCCTCTTACTGTCACAGGAATTAGTGAAGATGGGGAGGGTTGGATTTCTGCTGACAGAGACAGAGTTAAATACAAGATGACCGGTTCTCAGACGAATGCTGGCGAATCGGATAATACGTTTGACGTAGAGTTTCCTTCAGGTAGTGAGGAATACTTCAAGGAACACTACGCTATTACCATTAGTTATGCTCCATTGAATGTCGCACAGCGTCCGGTCACCCTGACCTCCGCGAGTGGTTCGAAGGAGTACGACGGCGAGCCCCTGACCAATCACAAGGTCACCGTTGGGGAGGCTGCCCGGGATACTGGTTGGGTCGATGGCCAAGGTGCCACCTATTCTTTCACCGGCTCGCAGAAGATCGTCGGCTCCTCCGAGAATGCATTCGAATGCATCCCCAACGAGGGAACCAATCTGGACAACTATCAGATCAACAAGACGTACGGAACCCTGACCGTTGCCGACCGTAGCGAGAAGCACCAGATCACCCTCACTCCCAATTCCAAGTCCGTGGCCTACGACGGCACCGAGAAGTCCGTATCCGGTTTCGAGGCCCTGGAGTTCCATATCAATGGTCAGACCTTCTACGTTTCCGGCGTTGAGGCTTCTGCAACGGGCACCGATGCAGGCGAGTACCCTGTCAAGGTTTCCGGCCAAGCTGTCGTCATCGATTCCGATGGCAATGACGTGACCGGCCAGTTCACCGTGGACATCGACGATGCCAAGCTGACCATCGTCGGGGTCGACTCCAATAAGTCTGCATCCAATCTCCCTCACACCGGCGATAGCGCCGCCCTCTATGCAATGGGCATCTGCGGCGTGGCGATCGCTGCCGGTGCTGGGGCGCTCTTCACGTTCAGAAAGCGCAACAACTATAAACAACTATAAATAAGCACGGATACCATTGGTGCAGCTCCATTGAAATGAAGCGCTAAGATAATCAGAAAAGGCACCTTCCCGTCTGGGAAGGTGCCAACCTTGTGCGCCGAGCATGGCATGTCAGAGAGCAAGCGTTTTGTTGAGGGAGTAAATTGTTTGCCAGCAGCCTCTGACCATGCTAAATCTGTCTACTATTCAAACAGAAAAACGAGCAGCTCAACATATTTTCCTGCAGAAAAGAATACGGCAGTGCACGCAACGCGGCCGGCCCCTTCCCTTCCTGCCGAAATCCACACGCCTGCCATCCGCTTTTTCTATGCAAATATTCACAAACACGCAAAAAAGGAATACAAATACCTTATCGATTATTTGAACGAGAAAGGGAACACAATGGGTAGACTCGAAGGCAAAGTTGCTATCGTAACGGGTTCCACCAGCGGCATTGGCATCGGTATCGCAAAGGTATACGCAGCCGAGGGCGCAACGGTTGTTATTAGTGGTCGTCGTGCCGAAAAAGGCCAAGTTGTAGTTGATCAAATTGTTGAAGCAGGCGGCAAGGCAAGCTTCCACTATTTCGACATTACCGAACCAGCAAGCATCGAAGCGCTTATTGCAGACACTGTAGAGCAATACGGCAAGCTCGATATTTTGGTAAACAATGCAGCAAACGTTGCCCTCAAGGACGGTCGTGTTGACGAGCTCACCCTTGAAATGTGGGACGCTATTTTGGAAAGCGACCTGCGCGGCACCTTCTATGCAACGAAGTGCGCTATCCCCTACATGAAAGAAATTGGTGGCGGCGCAATCGTAAACATTGGCTCTATGGCATCATGTGCAGGCGACTTAGGTTCTACCGCTTATGCATGCGCCAAGGCGGGCGTAGACATCTTCACGCAATACGTTGCCTTGCAATACGGCAAAGACAACATCCGCTGCAATTGCATCCGTCCAGGCTTGATTGTTACGCCAGAAAACGAGGCGAAGGTTCCTCAGATGCTCAAAGATATCTTCTTGGGTAGCATCATGGTTAACCGCTACGGTTGCCCCGAAGACATTGCTCATGCAGCCGTATATTTTGGCTCCGATGAAAGTACCTACACCACGGGACAGATCATCAACGTTGACGGCGGCATGAATTCGCACGCTCCAACCGTTGCTCAGTTCCGCCAGATGAATTCCCGCACGTGGTAATTCGTACAGGCGAATAGACCAGTACGAAAGCGCGAACGCGAGAATGCGGAAAGCGTGGACGCGTGAACGTGCTAGAGTGTGAAAGCGCGAAGGCGCGCATGACTGAATGCGCGAAAGCACACCACGCACGCAAAAGATTTCTTGCAGATAGAATCTACATGGCCACCCTTTGCGGGTGGCCATGTTTTTTGTGCAGGCAATCTGTTGGCTAAGGCTTATAGGACAAAATGTGTGTCCACGTTGGGGGCATCGGCGCAGGTCGACGTCCCTTTTTCAGCCGTATAAATTCCGTGCCCGCTTTTAACCGCTCGGATAGAATGTGTGTCCGGTTGCCTATCGTTCCCGCAGGCAGATAACCTTTTCCGGAACCGTTAAAAACCCTTTCGGAAGAGGTGCCCATGAAGACCGTCTATTGCCCCTACTGCGGCGGGCGGGCCTTCAGGCGCAGGACGGCCGAGTTCCGGGAGGTCTGGCCCATGCCCGAGTGCGTCGACGAGGTCCACAGGGTCGTCTTCGTCGACGGCATATACCTCGCCAGGGGCCTCGTCGTCCTCATCGCGCGGTTGCGAAGGTGTGGCCGCAAACCATGGTCCAGCGCTGCCTTTGGCATGCTTTCTCCCAGGTGAACAGGCACATGACTAGCAGGCCGAGGCTGAGGGCGGGGATGCTTCGTGGTCTTGATGGGGTGGGTGCCTGGTTCGAAGGAGGCAGAATCTGGTTTGGTGGTGCTGAAAAGTAACAAATATGATTTATTAGAGAGGTAATTACATTCAAACGACGCATAGCCAACAAAGACTCGGTTATTATTCACCATATGGAAATAGAGTTTGTAGGTTCTCAGACCGATTGTGGCACATCGAAAAATGCGATTCGTGTAACGCTCGACCCGTCTATTGCCGAATACTACAACATCGTGAAGAACGAAGGTAAATTGACGGTCGAAAAGCGTCCGGTAACACTGACCTCCGCGAGTGGTTCCAAGGAGTACGACGGCAAGCCCTTGACCAATCACAAGGTCACCGTTGGGGAGGCTGCCCGGGATACTGGTTGGGTCGATGGCCAAGGTGCCACCTATTCTTTCACCGGCTCGCAGAAGATCGTCGGCTCCTCCGAGAATGCATTCGAATGCATCCCCAACGAGGGAACCAATCTGGACAACTATCAGATCAACAAGACGTACGGAACCCTGACCGTTGCCGACCGTAGCGAGAAGCACCAGATCACCCTCACTCCCAATTCCAAGTCCGTGGCCTACGACGGCACCGAGAAGTCCGTATCCGGTTTCGAGGCCCTGGAGTTCCATATCAATGGTCAGACCTTCTACGTTTCCGGCGTTGAGGCTTCTGCAACGGGCACCGATGCAGGCGAGTACCCTGTCAAGGTTTCCGGCCAAGCTGTCGTCATCGATTCCGACGGCAACTGAGCGGCCGCAAGAGGGCCGGGCTCTGAGAGGCTGGGGGTCGGTGCGGCTATGCGGCCGCCCCCTACGGGATCAGCCGTCTACGTATTCTTGGGCGTCGGGCGCGTCGGTTCCTTAGAACGGAGGCGCAAGGTGTTGACAACGGCGCACAGGGCGAAGAAACCAGTTCAATATCAATCCGTCTAGGCGTTAGGACTAGCTAGGATTAGTTAGGATTAGCTAGGATTAGCCAGGGTAAGGTGTGCGGTGAGCTAATGTAATCTGGAAATAATCCTGGTTATTTCTTCTCAAAACTACGGGTGCGCCCCATGCTGTGTGGCGCAAGGGAGCGTCTCGCTCATTTTGGGGCGCTTCATGGGGGCGCGGTCCGCAAGGGGCGGTCCGGCCAACGAATTTTGAAGGAGATTTCAATGGTCAAGGATTACATCGACACCAACGACTTCACAAAAGAAGAGCTGCTCGGCATGGTAGATCTGGCCATCGCCATGAAGGGGCTCATCAAGGAGGGCGGCGAGTACCCGCACCTGCTGAAGGACAAGACCCTCGGCATGATCTTCCAGCAGGTGTCCACCCGTACCCGCATCTCCTTCGAGACGGCCATGACCGACCTCGGCGGTCACGCCCAGTTCTTCGGCCCCGGCTCCATCCAGCTGGGTGGCCATGAGTCCATCGAGGACTCCGGCCGCGTTATGGGAAGCCTCGTCGACATCCTCATGGCCCGCGTCGATCGTCATAAGGATGTAGTGAGCTTGGCGAAGTACTCCGCGGCCCCCGTCATCAACGGCATGAGCGAGTACAACCATCCCACCCAGGAGCTCGGCGACCTCATGACCATGATCGAGAACTTGCCCGCCGGTAAGAAGATCGAGGACTGCAAGTTTGCCTGGATCGGCGATGCCACCCAGACCTGCGCGTCGCTCATGTTCATCTGCACTAAGATGGGCATGGACTTCGTGCAGTTCGGGCCGAAGGGGCATCAGATTCCTGACGGCTGCCTGCATATAGGCACCGATGAGGAGCGCGCCGAGTTCGGCAAGCATCTCATGGCTATCGGCGAGGAGAACTGCAAGGTCTCCGGCGGCACCATCACCATTTCCGACGACATTTCCTGCATCGAGGGCGCCGACTTCGTGTACACCGATGTGTGGTACGGCCTCTACGACAGTGAAGTCTCCAGCTCCAGCTACATGGATGTGTTCTATCCGAAGTACCAGGTGACCTGGGATATGATGAACGTTGCCGGTCCGAACAGCATGTTCATGCACTGCCTGCCCGCCAACCGTGGCGAGGAAGTCGTCGACGAGGTCATGGACGATCCCGAGCGCTCCCTGTGCTGGGTCGAGGCCGAGAACCGCAAGCACTCCATTCGCGCCATCCTGGCCACTCTGTGTCCCCAGAGCGAGCCCGACGAGCAGAAGGCCGCGGCATACCGCGCCACCATCAATGAGCGCATGGCGGCCCTCGGTAAGCACGGTCTGTAAGACGTATCAGGTCGGGCGAGCTACGGCTCGCCCGCCTTCGCAGGAGATGGGCGACCTCATGGCCATCGGCGGGGAGAACTGCAAGGTCTCCGACGACAACCGAGTGCATCAAGGGCGCCGACTTCATCTACACCGACGTGTGGTATGGCCTGTACGATGCTTTCTGATGGGCGGCAGCAGATGCTTGTCTGTTGCTGCCCATCATCTGCGCCACTGCGCGTAAGCACTGGCGCCCTGTCTGAAAACGACTGAGCAAAGGATTAAATATGAGTGACGGAAAGAAAAAGCTTTCCTTCCTGACGGTCATTTCGACCATCATCTGCGTCGTCTTCGTTTGCGAGGCCGCCGCTCCTGCTGCTGCCATCGGCAACCAGCAGTTCTTCTGGTGGATCTTCCTGATCCTGACCTTCCTGCTCCCTTACGGCATGGTCGTCGCCGAGCTCGGCACCACCTATGACGGCGAGGGCGGCATTTACGACTGGGTACGCGATGGCCTGGGCGACAAGTGGGGCGCCCGCATCTCGTACTACTACTGGGTCAACTACCCCCTGTGGATCGCCTCGCTGGCGACCATGTTCCCCGACATCCTGGGCATGGTCTTCGGCGTCGAGTTCAACCTGATCGCCAAGATGGGCATCGAGCTCGCCTTCGTGTGGATCGTCTACCTCATGGGCCGCTCCAAGGCGGCCGACTCCGAGTGGGTCCTCAACGGCGGCGCCCTGATCAAGGTCGCCGTTGCCGTCATCGTCGGCGCCCTGGGCATCTGGTATGCCATGGAGAACGGTTTCGCGAGCGACATGTCCGCCGCCACCTTCCTGCCCGAGCTCACCAACACCAACGCCCTGGGCTACCTGTCCATCATCATCTTCAACTTCATGGGCTTCGAGGTCATCTGCACCATGACCGATGACATGGCCGATCCCGCTCGCGATATCCCCAAGGCTATCGTCGGCGGCGGCGTGGCTATTGGCGCCATCTACCTGTTCGCCGGCTTCGGCATCGGCGCCGCCATCCCGGCCGACTCCATCGACCCCGACTACGGCATGATCGTCGCGGTCCAGACCATGGTGGGCGATTCCGTGCTCTTCAAGGTCATCTGCATCGCCTTCCTGATCACCCTGTTCGCCAACATGGCCGCCTGGTCCTTCGGCGTCAACTCCGTCGCCCGCTACGCCGCCGAGCACGGCAACATGCCCAAGGTCTTCGCCTCGATGGTCTCCGAGGACGACATGCCCAACGGCGCCAACCTGGTCAACGCCGTCGTCGCCTCCCTGGTCCTCTGCCTGCAGCTCGTTCCCGTCGACGCCATCTCCAACGGCGTCTTCTGGATGCTCTTCGGCACCTCCGTCGTCTTCCTGCTGCTCACCTACATCCCGATGTTCCCGGCGTTCCTCAACCTCCGCAGGAACGACCCCGACCGCGAGCGCATCTTCACGTTCCCGTTCAAGGGCGCGATGATGAAGGTCATGCTGGCCATCCCCTGCATCGAGCTGATCCTGGCCATCGTCGCGACGCTGGTGCCGTTCTCCGCCGCCGAGGTCGGCGAGAAGGTCCCGATGATCGTCATCTTCATCGTGCTCGTGCTCATCGGCGAGGTCGTCCGCGTCGTCAGCGCCAAGGGCCGCGAGACCGAGTACAAGGGCCTCACCCCCGAGCTGT
>NZ_JBNPNG010000031.1:0-7282 GCF_050314535.1 Collinsella sp. SGI.095 | reverse complement strand
GGAAGTCCGCCGACTGCTATATAAAAGCCGAGATATTGAGTCGATTATCAGGTAGGTTTCTTTCAGCTAAAGCACGCCGTAAATTCGACGCAGGCTGGCTAACCTTGCCGGACGTTGTCGACGCCGATCCAGCTCAGTAGCTGCATCGATACAGAAAGGTTCCCGACCGGAGGGGCCGGATATAAGGTTTATCGCGAGTTCCGCACGCAAAGAAGGCCACTTAATGTGGCCTTCGTCTTGCGCAGGACTGTAGAGCAGGAAACCTTATATCCGGCCCCTCCGGTCGGGGACCGCACCCATACGACTACAGCGTCATGTTTGGATCGGCGTCGACGTCGAACGGCGAGATTTCACCTCGGTCGAATTTGCGGCGAGCGACCTCCGCAATCATGGCGGCGTTGTCAGTACAGGCCGAGAGAGGCGGCACCGTTACGCGAATCCCCTGACGCCCGAGTTTCTTAATCATCATCTCGCGCAGATGCGGGTTGGCCGAGACGCCGCCGCCGATGCAATACTCCTTGCACCCGGTGGCGTGCAGGGCGTTCTTGGCCTTCTTGTACTGCACGTCAAAGACCGCCGCCTCAAACGAGGCCGCCAGGTCGGGCAGGTGAATCGTGCGCCCAGCCTTGGTCTCCTGCTCAATATAGAGCGTCACCGCCGTCTTGAGGCCCGAAAGCGAGAATCGATAGTCTCCCCTGCTGTTAAGCGCACGGGGAAAATCGATCGCGCGGGGATTGCCCGTCTCGGCGAGCTTGGAGATGATGGGGCCGCCGGGATAGCCCAGGCCCAGCGCCTTGGCAACCTTGTCGAAGGCTTCGCCCACGGCGTCGTCCAGCGTCTCGCCAAGCACCTCGTAGTCGCCCCATGCCTTTACGTGCACGAGCATGGTGTGCCCACCCGAGACAAGCGTAAAGATAAACGGCGGCTTAAGGTCGGGCTGTGCCAGCAGGTTGGCGAACAGGTGACCCTCCAGATGATTGACGCACACGAGCGGTTTACTGGCAGCATACGCAAAGCCCTTGGCAAAGGCGACGCCCACCACCAGGGCACCCACCAGGCCCGGGCCTTGCGTCACACCCACGGCGGCAAGCTCACTTGGCGCAATCGCTCCACCCTCAAGCCCAAGCGATACCGCGGCATCTTCAAGCGCCGCATCTACGACACTTACAATCACCTCGACATGCTTGCGCGAGGCGATCTCGGGCACCACGCCGCCAAAGCGAGCATGAAAATCAATCTGCGTCGACACCTGGTTGGCCAGCATATTGCCGTCCGCATCGATAATCGCAACAGCCGTCTCGTCGCAAGAGCTCTCGATGGCAAGAACTAGGCGACGGCGCTCGATTTCGGCACGCTCCTCGGCGGTGCGCTCGGGCTCAGGCAGCGGCCAGACGCGCTGCTCGGCAGCCGTTGGCTCGGGCGAGGCATTGTCGAGAGGAAGCACCAGGGGCAGCGACGCCGTCATGACGATGGCATCCTTGCCGACGCCGTAGTAGCCACGGCGACGACCCGCCTCGGTAAAGCCCAAGGCGCTATAGAGCGCAATCGCACCCTCGTTGCCGTCCTCAACCTCAAGCGAAGCAGTGGTGCAGCCGAGCATCTGGGCGTCATAGCTCACGTGCGACAGCAGCTTGCGGGCAATGCCCTCGCGACGATGAGCAGGATCAACCGCGACGTCCATAATCTGAACGTCACCGTCGACGACCATGCCGCCGGCAAGTCCCAGCAGCTGACCGTCGTCGTGCGCCACCCACCAGCTACGCGGCGCGGCAACGCCCTCGCCCAGCTCGGACAGGAACATGCCCGGCGTCCACGCCTCGTGTCCGGCGCCTTCAAAGCAGGCGGCCTCCAATGCGCTCGCGCCCTCGGCATCCGCCGCGCCCATGGGACGGAACTGCAGATGGCGGCCGGCGAGCTCGTCGGCAACACCCGTAATCTCGCTCTGGGCGCTCTCGGCAAGCCCAAGGCGCTTACGCTCATTTTCCTCGGCATCCGAAAGACGCGTGTAGATCGGCAAAACGCGAGCCGGATTACCGTCGCCCGCGGCGTGCGCCATCAGAAGGCCCTCGCCCGAGGGCCACCACAGGTCTCGCTCCACGCAGCGCGCAGTCTCGTCCTCACTCAGCAGCTTGCCATAACGTACGAGACCGTCACCAGTCAGCTTAACCTGGCTCCAGTCCGCGGCCTGGCGCCACTCATCAAGCGCCACGGCGGCTTTGACCACGTGTTCGCGCTCAAACAGACGCTCGGGACCTTCGTCCCCCAGTACGTACAGAGCCGGATACACCTCGCCACGCATGGCGTCGGCAAGAACACCAAGCTTGCCGCGCACGCCAGCCTTCCACGCCGTCCAGGCGCAAGCGTCAAGTGTCGACACGCCCAGCAACGGCACGTTGGCACCGCGCGCCAGACCCTTGGCGGTCGAGATGCCAATGCGAACGCCCGTAAACGAACCCGGGCCGCGTCCAACCACATAACAGCCGACATCGCCGCGATTCAGCCCGGCCTGCGCCAACACGTCATCGACGGTATTCACAAGTTCCACGTTGGCATGGCGACGACACAGATGGTCCCCGCTCACCAGCTTCGCCTCGCCCGTCTGCTCATCAATCCAGCTTGCCGCGCAGGCAAGCATGTCGGTCGAAGTATCGAGCGCCACTACCAGCGCGTTGTCGTTATGCAAGCTCATCTTGTACAGCCTTATCAATCAAATCGAAAAGCTCAGTCGCGCGCTCGCCGTGAGCCTCGAGCGCGATCGTTCGCACGTCGCTATCGTCCTCATCGCGCCTAAGCGTCACCGAGAGATACTCATCCGTCAGCTCGTCCTGAAACTGCTCGCCCCATTCCAACAAGCAAGCGCCCTCATAGCCGAGCACGTCAAAAATGCCCGTATCCTCGAGCTCGTAGGCATGCTCCAAGCGGTACAGATCAAAATGGAACAGCGGAATACGCCCCTGGTCGTGAACGGCCATGAGCGCGAACGTAGGACTCGTGACCATATGCCCGTCGCCCAAGCCGCGCGAAACGCCCTTGGTAAAGTGGGTCTTTCCCACGCCCAAGCCGCCGGTCAGTATCAGCACATCGCCATTTTCTAGACACGGTGCGACCAACTCGCCAAAATGCTCCGTATCGGCAGTACGAGCCGTTTTGTAGGTACCTAGCCCCAGGCGCTCCAGGGACATATACGCTCCTTATTATTCCGAGGCACCCTCTGGCGCGGGGTGTCGCACCAGATAGTCGCCCAGCATCTTAAAGTCTTCCTCCAGCAACTCCTGCCACGCCGGATTGCGCAGCGCCGCCGCGGGATGAAACGTCGGCATCACCACAAAGTGCCCCATCTGATGGAACCTGCCGCGCAGCTTGGTAATGCCAATCTCAGTCTTGAGCACAAAGTGCGTCGCGGGATTGCCGAGCGTCACGATGATATCGGGCCAGATGCTTCGAATCTGCTCGCGCAAAAACGGTGAGCAAGCAAGCACTTCCTCGGGACGCGGATTGCGGTTTCCCGGCGGGCGACATTTAAGCACATTGGCGATATAGACATCTTCACGCTTAAGGCCCGCCAGGGACAGAATGCCGTTGAGGTCTTCACCCGCCGCCCCCACAAAGGGCTCGCCCTGTAAATCCTCGTTACGGCCCGGCGCTTCACCAATAAACATCACGCGAGCGCGGGGGTTTCCCACCCCAAACACGATATTGTGGCGCGACTGGTAAAGCTGGCAAAGGCGGCAATCACCCAGGACGGCCTCGATCTCCTCGAGTGCAACTTCGCGCGGCGCCTGATGGCTATGGCCGGGGATGTACATAACGCCCATAGCGGCTCCTACACGTAGACCTTGTCGAGACGCATGCCAAAGCCGCAGGCGACCTCGTAGTTAATCGTGCCGCGCAGGCGCGCCATCTCATCCATGGTAATCTCGGCATCGCCATCGCGACCGATAATTATCATCTCGTCGCCATGTTCGGCCTCGGGAATCTCGTGAGCCGGGTTGGACTGAATGGCAACCATAAACTGATCCATGCAGATATTTCCGACCTGACGCACGCGCTCACCGCGATACAGCACGTCCATACGATTGGAAAGCGTGCGCGAAAGGCCGTCGGCATATCCGATCGGCAGCGTGCAGATCTGAACGCGTGTGCGCGGTACGCGGTAGGTAAAACCGTAGCCTACGCCCTCGCCCATCGCAGGATGCGCCACGCGCGTCACGCGCGCATGAACGCTCATAACGGGATCAAGCTGCATCACGCGGCCGCTCAGCTCGCACGGCTGCATGCCATACAAGCCAACGCCAGCGCGAATCATATCAAAATGCATCGAGGGGTCGAGCATCGAGGACGGCGTGTTGGCACAGTGCACGATACCGCACTCAAAACCCGCATCCTTAATGGCCTGAACGGCCTCGGTAAAGCGCTGGCACTGCAGCTTGTAGTCCCAACCCGATGGTTCGTCGGCCGTGGCAAAGTGCGTAAATACGCCGTCGCACTGAATACCGCGATGGAAATTAATACCGCGGACAAAGTCGAGCACCTGCGTGTAGTGAACGCCGATGCGGTTCATACCCGTCTCGATGGCAAGATGATACTTGCCCACCTTGCCCGCCGCGACGGCACATTCACCATACGCAAGAGCAAAATCGGACGTATAGACCGAGGGCATGATATCGAACTCGAGCAATGAAGGAATAGCCTCGATGGGAGGCTCGCTTAGAATCAGGATGGGCTTGGTGATTCCGCCCTGGCGCAACTCAATACCCTCGCTGACCGTCGCCACAGCAAACATGTCGGCACCGGCCGAATACATGATCTTGGCGCACTCGACGGCTCCATGACCATAAGCATCGGCTTTAACCACGCAGCACAGGCGCTGACGCGGATCTAGCAAGTTCTTATAGGCCCTCGTATTGCGGCGGAGCGCCCCGCGGTCGATCTCGACCCAGGACCAACGCGTCAAATCGGCTTTATTCATGATTAGTCATCCGACCCTTCGTCCATGATTCCCAGATCATCGAGCGCATCCTTTGCCGCCAATTCCATGGCGGGACCGATCGAGTCGATAAGATCGGTCGCGATAACGCTCTTCTCGCCATACTCCGTCGCCGCAGCAAAGCCGGCATAGCTGTGGAGTGCGACGGCATACGAGTACAGCAGCTCCCAACGGTCCATCTCGTCACGCATGGTCGCAAGCGTTCCTGCAAGGATACCTGCGAGGACATCACCCGAGCCAGCGGTCGCCAACGACGCTGGGCCCGAAAGCGGCAGCAGCACGCGCTCGACGCCGCAAATGGCCGTCGTCGGGCCCTTAGCGATAACAACGAGATTATCGGAACCGGCAGCCCAGACAATCTTTTGAGCAGCGGCAATCGCAGTGCCAAGATCATTGACCTCGTCGCCGGCAACGAGACGCGAAAGCTCGCGATAATGCGGCGTCATAACGAGCGGCTGCTCGCGACGGTACATCTCGGGATTACTGTCGATGCCGTCGATTGCAATCTTGGCAAGGCAGTTGAGCGCATCTGCATCTAGGATAAGCGGCACATCGAGCTCAAGCAGGCCCGAAACGACTTGCATCGATCCGGCAGACGTCGTCATGCCAGGCCCGCACACAACGCAGCTGTACTTCTTAGCAATCTCGCACACTGTCATACGCGCAGCGGCACCAAAAGATCCACGGGAATCAGACGGAATGGCGAAAACGGGAATCGACGGGAGCGCCATACGAATAAGGTTGGCGCACGCATCGGGCGTCGCAACGGCCACATAACCGGCACCAGCACGAGCGGCAGACTTTGCGGCCATGATGGCGGCACCAGGATATTGTGCCGACCCGGCAACGATGAGCGCGGAGCCGCGCGAATACTTATCGATATTCGTGGGCAGCGGGGCAAAGTAGTCCACCAGATCACCGGGCTCAACGATCTCGGCAGCATGATCGACATCATCGATGACTTCGTCGAGGCGGTCGTACAGACCGCCACACACCAGGTCGCCAGCATACTCCGGACCGTCAGCGCTGTAGAGGCCGATCTTAGGGGCAATCATCATCACGGTACGCTCGGCACGGATGCAGTCGTCATCCACAACGCCCGTCTCGGCATTCAGGCCCGAGGGAACATCGATAGAAACAACGTGATCGGCGCACTCGTTAACCGTAGGAATCCAAATAGAAAACGGCGCACGAAGGTTGCCGTGAAAACCGGTACCAAAAATAGCATCGACCACGACATCCGCTTTGTTAATGAGAACCTCTAGCTCGTCTCGCGAAGGCCCAACGCACACATGAACGTCGCGACCGGCGGTGCGACGGGCAACGTGACGAGCAAGGGCAGCAGGAATCTCATCCGGCTCAACTGGAGAAACGATATCAACATCAACGCCCTTATGGGTCAGGATATCCGCAGCGACCCAACCATCACCGCCATTGTTGCCAAAGCCGACCAGCACAAGAACGCGATCAGGGTTGAGCTTTAAAATCTCGTTGGCGGCAAATTCACCTGCCAACTCCATGAGCTCGGCCTTCGAGGTGCCCTCGCGCTCGATGATATCCTCGAGGCGAACGACTTCCTCGGTACTCAAAACCGGTTTCATCTATGCTCCTTGCGTATCTTGCGGATCATCGATCAAATGCTCCGACAAAGCAGATTGTTGCAGCTGTTCAAGCTCATCCAATACAGAACGGGCCTCTTTAAATGTCTGGGCAACGCGCTCCTTGGTGCTCATTTTTTCTTCCTTAGGCTTAGGTCGAGCATCCTCGGTGATCGCAATGGCATTAGCGACAGCCAAGTCACCCGTAAGGGTAATAGAAAGAGCAACCTCGACAACACCCAAATCCTGGGCGATTTCGAGAGCGCGACCAGAAAGCAGAGCCTTTGGCTTGCCGAGCCTATCGCGTGTTACGGAAACGTCCTTACGTCCAACGCCCTGACTAAACCCCGTTCCAAGTGCCTTAAGCACCGCTTCGCGAGAGGCAAAGCGGCTGGCATAATGAGCGGCAGGGCGAGACGACGCATCGCAATACGCACGCTCTTCATCGGTAAACACGCGCCAGGCAAACGACGGAGTCTTCTCAAGAATTGATTTCATTGAGGAAATCTCGACGATATCAACGCCGATACCAGCTTCAGCCATGTTCACCTCCATGCTACACAGACTACGATATTGTAGCCCGTTCAAAGAAGATGCGACAAACGAGGGTTATAAAACACAGCTACTATGTGAGACAAATTGCCTGAGAACGAAAAAGGGGGAGGCCGCGAGGCCTCCCCCTTCTCGATTCTCGATG
>NZ_JBNPNG010000030.1:0-8414 GCF_050314535.1 Collinsella sp. SGI.095 | reverse complement strand
GACCGTCAAGACCGACAAATGGAACATCACTCTAACATCTGCCACAGTCACCGACACGCTCGAATCCAGCGAATCCCGGACTTATTGGGAAGTCGAACCCGGATACGCCTTCATGATTCTCGAATTTGACGTGACAGCTTTGACCTCAGATAAGCTACCTGTCGACGAGTATGCAATCACAGACCTCGTTGCCGACTACAACGGCGACGATTATTCCAATTGGACAATACAGTACATCGCGAATGAACTCTGGCTCTATATTCGCAATACGTATTTCGACGCAAACCTGCCCGAGCACCTATTTGTCTACACATATGTCCCCGCCAGCGCCATAGACGGAGGAAGCCTAAAAGTCGACATGAATCTTGGCGGCGAAGAAAAAACGGTCGTGATTCGCTAGACATAGGAAGCGGCCATCAGTAGCGCAGGCGCGCGCCAGTGATCCAATGCAAATATAAAGGGAGGGTCGTCCAAATGACCCTCCCTTTATCGCATGGACATCTATTCACGCAGCTCTATCCTTGCATCGCGCTCATCATTTCGGAGATATTGGAGTCATCCCCCGACCATTCGTTATCATCGTTTGCAGAGTACCTGAAGGTAGCCTTGGTGTCTTTAGGCTTAGCGCTTTTGGTCACATCTATCATCACCTGGCCGGCTATCTTGTACAACTCATCTTCGGAAGGCGACCCATCGAGCGCGGCGACCTTCTCTTGGAATTTGGTGGCAAAATCCCCTTGAATTTGATTCATTGACTTACAGGTGATGGTCACTTCAGCAGTGGCGGTACCCTTATCTTCATCGACCACAATGTCGCCGATTTTATAGTCGAAACCCTCGAGATAGCTCTTGGCATAATCCCCAGTATCGATGTCGACCTTTTCAAACTCTTTCCCTGCCACCTTGTCTAGGCCGTCTAGAAACGCTTCATTGTTGTTTTTAATCTCATCGAGCTGATTGGCCAGGTCTTCGGCAATAAGCTGCTCGACCGTAGGACCGCCGCAACCGGAAAGAGCGATTACGCATGCAGCCACTAAAACCACCAAAGGCATTAATAGTAGCCTCTTTTTCATGCCATTACCTCCAAGCAGTCGCCTCACGTTCTTCCACGCGAGCAACTTATCGCGACACTCAAAAATATAGTAGCGAAACCCATCCCGTTCAAGCAACGCTCCAAAAGCGTCATCGGTTCGATTTGACAAGTAAGCGGCCCGCGCAACAGCCCCCTGCAATAAAATGCGCCTACTCGGCCTACTAAAAAAGGGTGGCCGGATAACCCGACCACCCTTGTGCATCTTCTGGATGCCGCAGGCTACTTGCGGACGACCTTAACGATGGCGTCACCGGCGGCGACGGCAGACTCGGCCTCGACGGCGAGCTCGACATCGGCAAACTCGGCGGTGTTGGACACGGCCACGACGACGCAGTCCTTGTAACCGGCGGCAGCGATCTTGGCGCGGTCGATCTTGAGCAAGGGCTGGCCGGCCTTCACGACGTCGTCGGCCTTGACGAAGCCCTCGAAGCCGTCGCCATTCATGTTGACGGTATCGACGCCAACGTGCACCAGAACCTCGATGCCGCTATCGGACTGCAGGCCCACGGCGTGACCCATGGTGACGGTCACCTTGCCGTCGCAGGGAGCGTAGACCAGGTCGTCCTCGGGCCACACGGCGCAGCCCTTGCCCAAAACCTCGCCAGCAAAGACGGGATCGGGCACGTCGGCCATCTTGATGACCTTGCCCTTGACGGGCGAACACAGCACGTCGGCGCCGGCAGAAGCAGAAATGGAGGCCGGAGCAGCGGCAGCCACGGGCTCAGCCTTCTTCTTGAACATATCAAACAGACCCATACGTTTTCTCCTCTTGATTAAGCGCAACGTTATGCGCATACCTATGGTGATTATAGTGCCAAATGGCCAAAATGCTAAGGCGAGGGCCCGAATCACAAGCCCTTCCAAGCCCTTCCAAAACCTTTTCCCATGGGGACTCATATTGTCGATTAAGCCTCGATAAGCCCCAGGTGAACAAAAGCGTTCCAGATGCCGTCGTCATCGACGTCGGTGGTCACGTAGTCGGCGGCCGGTCCGGCGTTCGGCGGAACGCCGGAGCTCAATTATTCCAAGCCCTCGGCGCCGTTGGACTTGATGATCTTCTGGTATGCGAAGAAGCTGTCCTTGCGGCGGCGCTCGTAGGTACCGGTGCCGTCGTCGTACTTATCGACGTGGATGAAGCCGTAGCGCTTGCGCATCTCGCCAGTGCCGGCGGAAACCAGGTCGATGGGACCCCACCAGGTGTAGGCAATCAGGTCAACGCCATCGGCAATGGCCTCGCCCATGGCCTTGATGTGGCTCTGCAGGTAGGCGATGCGATACGGGTCATGGATGGAGCCGTCCTCCTCGACCTCGTCGTAGGCGCCCATGCCGTTCTCGACCACCATCAGCGGAATCTCGTAGCGGGCGTAAATCTCGTTGAGGGCGATGCGCAGGCCCAGCGGATCGATCTGCCAGCCCCAGTCGGTGGACTCCAGATAGGGATTCTTGCCGCCAAAGGTCATGTTGCCCTCGGTCATCTCGTGGTCCTTGTGGGTGCCCACGGTGCCGGACATGTAGTAGCTAAAGGTGTAGAAATCAACCTTGCCGTCGGCGATATCCTGCAGGTCGCCGTCCTCCATCACGAGCTCAACATCGTTCTCGGCCCAGAAGCGCTTGGCATAGAACGGGTACTTGCCGCGCACCTGCACGTCGGAGCAGTACCAGTTCATGGTATTCATCTCCTGCTGCGTGGCGAACACGTCGGCCGGATCGCACGTGGCGGCATAGGAAAGGATGAAGCAGTCCATGTTGCCCATCTTAAACTGCGGGTAATGCTCATGGGCATAGCGCACGACGCGGCCGCTGGCGACAAACTGGTGATGCAGCGCCTGCATACGAGCCTGCGGCGTGGTGTGGACCGCCGACGCCGGACCCTCAAAGCCCTGAATCATGCTGGTCTCAAAGAGGTTGCCCATGTCCTGAGTACCGCAGTTGATCTCGTTGAAGGTGAGCCAGAACTTGACCTTGTCCTGATAGCGGTCGAAGACGGTCTGGCAGTACTTCTCAAAGAAGCCGATGAGCTCGCGGCTCGCCCAGCCGTTGTATTTCTCGACCAGGTGATAGGGCATCTCGTAGTGCGAAAGGGTCACGAGCGGCTCGATATTGTGGGCGCGCAGGCAGTCGAAGACGCGATCGTAGAAGGCGAGGCCGGCCTCGTTGGGCTCAGCGTCGTCGCCGTTGGGAAAGATACGGCTCCAGGAGATGGACATGCGGAACATATTGAAGCCCATCTCGGCGAACAGCGCGATGTCCTCCTCGTAGTGG
Organism: Collinsella sp. SGI.095; assembly: GCF_050314535.1. Lineage (NCBI taxonomy): Bacteria > Bacillati > Actinomycetota > Coriobacteriia > Coriobacteriales > Coriobacteriaceae > Collinsella > Collinsella sp. SGI.095. The sequence continues at coordinate 5,059 of NZ_JBNPNG010000030.1, read as the reverse complement.
TGGTAGAAATCGATACCGTCATGATTGGGGTAGAAGCGGTTGGGGTCGATATCGGTCGTAATCTGACGCGGCTCCTTGTAGCTGCCGCCCAAGAAATGGTCGTCGACGGAAGGACCGCGGCCGTCCACGTTCCAAGCGCCCTCAAACTGGTTGGCAGCGGTGGCGCCGCCCCAATAGAATCCCTCGGGGAACTTGATGTTTGCCATGAGCATCTCCTTTGCATCGTGGGTCGATAAGCCGAGTATCGCCCACGCGCGGGACGGGCAGAAGCGGGCGCACCAAACCCGACACTTCTTTTCGCCTTTGTGCCCCGTCACCGCCCCGCCCCTGACACTTCCTGATACCTGCCAAAAAGGGACAGGTTTATTTTGGCAGGTTTTATCTGGACAAACGCCGGCGGTAGACGGCCGGCGTGCAGCCATAGCGCTCGGCAAACTTTTTGTAGAAGAAGCTCATGTTGGCGTAGCCGGCCTCGCGCGCCGCGGTTTCGGCAGTGGCGCCGGCGTCGAGCAATGTTGCCGCGCGTGCCAGGCGGCTCTCCTGCACGAGCTGCATAAACGTGCGGCCCGTCTGCCGTTTGAGCAGCGCGCTTGCGTAGTTGGGACTCAGATGCAGGTGGCGAGCTACGTCCTCGAGCGTACAATCGCAGGCATGGCGCTCGATGTAGCTCACGGCGGCCGCGACCTGCGCCGAAGGCAGCGTGGGCATGTCCGCCTGCAGCAGCGATGTCTCATAGCTTTGCATAAGTTCGACCAGCAGCAACTCAAACAGCCTCGACACGATCTGGGGACTCGCCGCCGTCGGCTCCAGAAGCTCGCACAGCATCTCCTGCATATATCGGCGCACGCGGCGGCTGTTGCCCGTGCGGAAATGCACATGACCGCGGTGGTCGGTTTCGTCATTGAGGGCATTGATGAGGAACTGCGAGACGGCGCTTGACGGCGACAGGCTCTGCTCTAGGCTGCGGCGCAACATCACCCGCGAGATGACGATGCTCAGCATAATGTCATGCTCGCCGAGCTCGCCTACGGCATGCGGACAGGCCGCGTCGAGCAAGAGCACCTCGTTTTGGGCAAGCGTGAGCCGTGCGCCGTTGACGACCTGCGGCGCATGCCCTCGATAGACATAGCTGATTTCGACATAATTGTGCACATGCTCCGGCACGGGGTTAAAGCGCGAGTTGCGCACGATTGACAGGCCCTCAGGCATGCCTTCTTGGTGCAGGGCTCGCGTCGGGTCACCGATTTTATGGATATGTTTTTCACCGATATTCTGCTGATGACCCGAACTGAACGCATCGTTCCAGTCATAGCGGGTGCCTGCGCAGTAAGCGCGCTCGCTGTCGGTCAGCTTGAGCAAAAGATTGTCCAAACGTGCGATATCCATATCGCCACCATCATTGATTTGGTCATATTCTGCCGTGGTTTTGATATTAGCAGAAGTGTGCGCGCGACGTACTCTGACTTCAATCGATTTAAAAGATTTGTTTTAGAGGAGTGGATATGGCGGCATACGACAACCATGTGCTTCCGTTCTTGTGGCTCAAGGGCGAGGCGCGCGAGACGATTACCGAATACTTAGAGCAGATTGCCGGGGCGGACATCCACGAGGTCTGCCTCGAATCGCGCACGCATCCCGAGTTTTGTCGCGACGGCTGGTGGTCCGACCTGCGTTTTATCATTGGCGAGTGCAAGCGCCTGGACTTGAAGATCTGGCTGCTCGATGATGCCCACTTTCCCACGGGCTACGCCAACGGCGCGCTTGCAGGCGAGGATGTAGACCCCGCGCTCAAAAAGACCGTGCTTAAGCATCACACGGTAACGGTCGTCGGTCCCCAGCCGTCCACGACCATTAAGCTCGGCAATCTTATGGATCCCACGGAGCGCTTTGTGGGCACGGCGACTTTCGACGCCGCCGGCGCACCGCTCGACCTTGAGCTCGCCGTTGAACAGACCGAGGATGGCACTCCCGTCCGCCTGCGCTTTGACGCTCCTGCCGGCATCACCACCCTCGAGCTCTACGTCACCAGCCAAAAGACCGGCTTTCGCGATGAGTACATCAACATGGTCGACGCCGATTCGTGCCGTATGCTCATCAACGCCGTCTACGAACCCACGTTTGAACATCTGGGCGACGAGTTCGGCAAGACCATTCTGGGCTTCTTTACCGATGAACCGGGCTTTATGAACGAGAAGGGTGCGACCCTCGAAGACGCTTCCACCAGCAGCTTTATTGGACGCGGCGATATGGCACTGCCCTGGTCGGATGAACTTGCCCGCCGCTTGCACGAGGAGTTGAGCGCGAGCTGGCTTGCCGAGCTCCGCGGCCTTTGGACGCGCGACCCCGCCGGCGCTCGGGTCCGCCACACTTACATGGACATCGCCACGCAACTCTACCGCGCGTGCTTTGACGAGCAGATTGGTGACTGGTGCCGCAAGCGCGGCGTCATGCACATCGGACATGTGATTGAGGACAAGAGTTGCCACACGCGCCTGGGCCAGGGCGCCGGACACTACTTCCGCGCGGTCGCCGGGCAGGATATGGCGGGCATCGACGTTGTCATCAACCAGCTTGCCCCCGGCGTCGACCACGGACGTTACAGCTACTTCCACGGCGCGTGGAACATGGAGTTCTTTACCTACGCGCTCGCCAAGTTGGGCTCTTCGGCCGCACGCCTCGACCCCAAAAAGCAGGGGCGCTGCATGGCCGAGGTCTTTGGCGCCTTCGGCTGGCACGAGGGCTTGCGCGAGATGAAATGGATCGCCGACCACATGCTCGTCCGCGGTATTAACTGGTTTACGCCGCACGCGTTTAGCATGGCGCCCTTCCCCGATTGGGACTGCCCGCCGCACTTTTACGCACACGGCAACAATCCGCAATGGCCGCACTTTGGCCAGCTCATGAGCTATATGAACCGTACGGCAACGCTGCTTTCAGGAGGCTATGCCATGCGCCCCGTTGCCATCCTGTACCATGCCGATGCCGAATGGGCCGGCAACGCCATGCCTATCGAGCGCGTGGCGGCAGAGCTCACGCGCGCGCAGATCGACTTTGATTTTGTGCCCGCCGAGGCTTTTGAGGATGAGGACCGTTACGAGGTTTCGATTGCCGACGGATTGCTTACCGTAAACGATTGTCGTTACCAGGCGTTTGTTATGCCAGGAGCTTCATTTATTGGCGCTGCGACGGCGGAGGCAGTGAGACGCATGGCGGATGCAGGCGTTATGGTGTTTGCCGTCGACGAGGTGCCCGGCACATTCTACGATACCGATGGCGCGATCGAGCTGGGAGGGCTCGTCGCAACGCCGCTCGCCGATGTCGCCCGCGCGCTTGCAAGCGCGGGACTGCAGACCGTTGTGCCTGACACACCGCAGCCTTGGCTACGCGCACTTCGCTACGAGCGGGTGGGCGAGACCTACGTTATGCTCGTCAACGAACACCCACGCGAGCGTATCGACTGCACGGTTGCACTTGCGACAGGCGAGCGCCTTTGCGGCACGCGGCTCGACCTGCTAAACGGCGCCGGGCCCGTTGCGTTTGACGGTGCGTTGGAGCTCGCACCCTTCGAGAGCTGCATCGTTGTTTTGGAAACGAGCAGCAAGAATGCGCCTGGAGACGGCGCAATCGACGCTGATACGTCGCTCGGCCTGCGCATCGAAGGCCCATGGACCGTCGCCCTCTCTCCTGCCGGCAGCAATGGCGCCTTTGGTGAATCACAAAAGCTCAAGCACCTGTGCAACCTTACAGCCGATCTGTTCACCGGCACCTGCGGTACCTACCGATATCATGCGTCGTTTGAGCTGGCCAACGATTGCGCCGACGCCACAATCGACCTGGGAGACGTCTACGAAACCGCGACGCTCACGCTCGATGGACGCCCGCTCGGCACACGCATCTGCCCGCCCTATCGTTTTGCCGCCGGCGCACTTTCTGCCAGTGCGCATGAGCTCACGATCGACGTCATCAACACGCTCGACCATGCGATCCCCGACATTTTCGCCCTCACCGAACCCGTCGCCCCCAGCGGCATCCTCGGCCCCGTTACCCTTTGCGGGCAAAACCTGCCAAAATAAACCTGTCCCTTTTTGGCAGGTTTGGCGAGTGTGGGAGTTCGTATGGATATCAAACGCAAGATCACCGAGGCGCAGGGCCTCACCCCCACCGAGCAACAGCTCGGCATTGCAGCCCTTGCCATCGGTCAGGACATCCGCGGGCTTTCTATTAAGGAATTTGCCGCGCGCACCAACGTTTCGGTCGCGAGCGTGCATCGTTTTTGCAAAAAGCTCGGCCTCGAGGGCTTTAAGGATCTCAAGGTCGAGCTTATTCGCTTGGCAACCGAGGCGGGAAACCGCCGCGACGTGGACATCAACTTTCCCTTTGATGCTACGTCCAGCCCCGCGCAGGTCATGGAGCGCATGGAGGGGCTCTACCAGACCACGCTGGCCGAAACGCAGGAGCTGCTCGACCCCACGCAGCTCGACCACGCCGCCAAGCTCATCGCGAACGCCCGACAGGTCGACATCTACACGGGCTCGCACAACCTCTATCCAGCGGGAATGTTCCGCGACCGCCTGCTCTCCGCCGGTAAAAGCGCGACGTGCCACAACGGTGTCGAGGCCCAGGTGCGAACGGCGCTCGCCTCGGATCCCGACCATGCGGCAATCGTCATCTCCTACAGCGGCCTTGCCCCCAACCTCAAGGACATCTTGCCGATCCTCAGCAGTCGGCATGTCCCGGTCATCGTCATCGGCACGCCTTATTGCGCTCGCATTCACCCCGGCTTTGCCGCCTACCTTACGGTGAGTGACCACGAGAGCATGACGCATCGCATCACGCAGTTCGCCAGCCACATCGCCGTGCAATACGTACTCGATTCGCTCTACAGCAGCTACTTCGCCAAAGACTACGCCCGCTGCTCCGAATTCCTGGAGCGTTCGTTCCCCTATACCCGCCTGCCCGGGCTTAAGTAGTCGTTTAAGAACGTCCCCAATGACTACTCTGGCAACGGCAGCGAGCGAGCCGCATTCGGAGCAAGACAACGCCGCAAGTAGAGGACGGA
>NZ_JBNPNG010000029.1:0-12510 GCF_050314535.1 Collinsella sp. SGI.095 | reverse complement strand
CGAAAACCCGCCAGAACGGCAATCTCTTGACAACCAAAGAAATGCCGATGTTTTGCCAGCGACAGCGAGCGGGTCGCATTTGAGGCAAGGTGACGTGAAACGAAAGGGCGCTGACCTTCTGGTCGCGCCCTTGAAGTTGAACGTCAGATTGTCCAAATGCGGCCCGCGCAGCGTCGAGCAGTTACGCGGTTCGTAGAACCGCGTAACTAACAAATGAGCATGGCGTCGCCAAAGCTGAAGAAGCGGTAGCGCTGCTCGATAGCGGCGGCATAGGCATCCATGATCTGATCGCGGGTGGCAAGTGCGCTCACGAGCATCATGAGTGTGGAGCGCGGAACATGGAAGTTAGTGATCAGCGCGTCGACCACGTGATAGGTCGAGCCGGGCATGAGGTAGAGCTGCGTCGTCGCGTTCTCGCGCGCCACGATGTCACCACGGCCGAGCGTGTCGGCCCCGTCCTTACGGCCCTCAAAATAGCGCGCTGTCACAGCCGGATCGGACACCGGCGCGTCCGCGTCAAACGCACTCTCGAGCGAGCGGACTGCGGTGGTACCGACAGCAATCACGCGATGCCCCTCGGCCTTAGCCTTATGCACGGCGTCGACAACCTCCTGCGACACGTGATAGCGCTCGGTGTGCATCACGTGCTGCGTGGGGTCGTCCTCCTCCACCAGACGGAAGGTATCGATGCCCACCTCGAGCTCGACGGCGGCAAACTTCGCACCCTTGGCCTCGATAGCCGCCATGAGCTCGGGAGTAAAGTGCAGGCCCGCCGTGGGAGCGGCAGCTGAGTGCTCCTCCTTCATGGCGTAGACGGTCTGGTACTTCTCGGGATCGCCCTCGTAATCGGTAATGTAGGGCGGCAGCGGCACGTGGCCGGCAGCATGGATGGCCTCATCGAGCGTGCGCGGGTCGCCGGCGGCATTGCAACCGGCTGGCTCAAAACGCACCAGGCGGCCGCCGCGGCTATCGGTGACAAAGTCGACGACCTCGGCCGTCAGCACCACGGGCGCGCCCTCGGGCGCATGGGCGCCACCGGCGCGATACTCAATTTGAGCGCCGGGCTTTAGGCGCTTGCCCGGCTTGACCAGGCACTCCCAAACGTGACCCAGAGGATCCACGTCCTCGCGGCGCTTGAGCAGCAGCGTTTCGACCACGCCGCCCGAGCCTGTCTTGCGGCCAATCAGGCGGGCCGGCATCACGCGCGTCTGGTTGATGACGAGCACGTCGCCCGGCTCGATATAGTCGATGATGTCGCGGAAGATGCGGTGCTCGACGGTGCCGCCATGCTCCAGTGGCGTTCCCGCCTGGGAGCCCTTGCGATCCACCACCAGCAGGCGGCAGGAGTCGCGCGGCTCGGCAGGAGCCTGGGCAATCAGTTCCTCAGGAAGGTTGTAGTCAAAATCATCGGTACGCATAGACACGTCGAATACTCCTTATATAGCTAAAATCCGCTCTACATCCTAGCAGGCTGCCAGCCCAAAAGAACTACTTTTTGGCGGCTTTGCGCTCGTCGCGGATGCGGGCGCGGTCCATGGCCGCCTCGACGGCCGAGAAGCGGCAACCACAGTAGTTCTGCCGATACATGCCCAGCTCGCGCGAACGGCGTGTCGCCTCGGGATAATACGGGCGAAAATCGCGAATGACCGGGGCGAGCCCATGTGCCGCCGCCAAGCGCTCAAGCACGTCATTGCAGGTGTCGAACAACTGATACGGCGAGACGGCGAGCGTCGTGCCCACAAACTCAAACCCGCGCTCCTGGGCCACACGGCATGCCTCGGCAAGACGCAGGGCATAGCACGCGCGACAGCGACGGGGTCGATCGGCGCCCAGCGGGGCCACGCCGGCCTCCCAGCGCTCGCGGTCCTCCCCCGCCTCGATGAGCTCGATGTCGCCATCGGCACACCACTGGCGCAGCTCGTCCAAACGCCGCTGCCATTCATCGCGCGGCTGAATATTGGGGTTGGTCCAGCAAATCGTGGGCTCAAACCCCTCCTCACGCAGCAGACGAACCGGCTCCAGCGAGCACGGCGCACAGCACGCATGCAGCAGCAGCGGCTTCATGGACATCTCCTCCCAATCTTTGCCCAGGGTAGTCTTTTTGGGACGGGGCTATTTTGACTACTTTTAACGTCAAGCAGTCAAAAATACCCATCTCCAAAAAGTAGTCAAAATAGCCCCGTCCCAAAAAGACTACTGACCAAAAAAGCGCACGCCAAAGGACGTGTCCTCGCAGGCGACAATGCGGCGGTCGCGCAAAATGGTCCGCACGTAGTACCAGTCGCCCACACAGCCCGACAAATGCAAGCCGGCCGCCAGGTAGCACAGCAGTGGATAGCCCGAAAACGCAAACCCCAGGGTAAACGCTGTCGTCACGACAACCGTCGGCGCCAGACAAACTGCCATGTACCGCCGGCGCGAATACACAACGCCCTCGGCGCAGGCGTAAATCATGCACGTCTCGAGGTTCGCCCCAAAGGTAACCTGCGCGCCCGCAGGAGCCAGCAGCTTAAAGAACACGCCGTGCACCAACTCGTGCACGGCAAATGACGCCGCCGAAACCGCAGCCAAGCCGACTATCCAGCCCAAGACAGCCGTCCAGCCACCCGCGTCAGCCGCATCCAGATCCGCGGGACCACCCAGCAGCATAAACACCGGCACCAGGCACACGGCAAATGCGCCAAGCACGGCCATCCCCCACACAAAGCAAGCGTGCAGGAAATCCTCGTCTTCAAACGCATGTATGTTGGAAATCTCATTCATAGCATCTTAGGATAGCGCCCCTGCCACGTACCCGTCCGCATGTGCGATAATGTCGAACGATATGCACGAATTGACCACCGCGTCGCCGAGCCCCGCGCCCGGCTGCGCTCTCACCATATGCGAAGGAGTCCCATGGCATCCAAATACTCCATGAACGACCGTCCCAGCTGGCCTCGCCGCGCCATCGTTACCGCCGGCGAGCCCTATGGCAACAAGGGTCTTCACTTTGGCCACGTTGGCGGCGTCTTTGTCCCGGCCGACTTCTTCGCCCGCTTCCTGCGCGACCGCCTGGGCCGCGAGAACGTCATCTTCACCTCGGGCACCGACTGCTACGGCTCGCCCATCATGGAGAGCTACCGCAAGCTCAAGGAAAACGAGGGCTACGACAAGTCCATTAGCGAGTATGTCGAGTCCAATCACTCCCGCCAGGCCGCGACCCTCAACAACTACAACATCAGCTGCGATATCTACGGCGGCTCGGGCCTTGAGCCGGCGGCGCAGATTCACAACAAGGTGACCGCCGAGATTATCGAGCGCCTGCACGAGCAGGGCACCATCTCCAAGCGCTCTACCCTGCAGTTCTACGACGCCAAGGCCGGCACGTTCCTCAACGGTCGCCAGGTCATCGGCCGCTGCCCCATCCAAGGCTGCAAGTCCGAGAAGGCTTATGCCGACGAGTGCGACCTGGGCCACCAGTTTGAGCCCGAGGAGCTCATCGCGCCCAAGAGCCAGCTCACCGGCGAGGTGCCCGAGCTGCGCCCGGTCGACAACCTCTACTTCGACCTGCCGGCCTACCTCGACTTTATGAAGACCTACACCGCCAAGCTCGCCCAGAACCCGCAGGTTCGCTCCGTGGTCTCCAAGACCATGGAGGAGTGGCTGCTGCCGGCACAGCTCTACATCCAGAACAAGTTCCGCGAGGCCTTCGACGCCGTCGAGGACCAGCTCCCCGAGCACACCGTGCTGGAGCCCGAGGGCAACAAGAGCAGTTTTACCGTCACCTTCCCCAGCTGGAAGGAGCGCGACGACGCCCACGCGGTGCTCGCCAACGGCGGCGTGCGCTTCCGTAGCGGCAAGGCGCTCGTGCCCTTCCGCATCACCGGCAACATCGACTGGGGCGTTCCGGTGCCCGAGGTCGATGGCGTCTCCGACGTCACCTGCTGGTGCTGGCCCGAGAGCCTGTGGGCGCCCATCAGCTACACCCGCACCGTGCTCGCCCGCGACGCCCGCGCCGCCGGCGTGACCGAGGGCGTCGCCGCCCAGGATGCCGCCCTCATGGGCGAGCCCGCCGCCGATTCCACGCAGGTCCCCACGCCCACCTACCAGCACAGCTCGCTCGACTGGCGCGACTGGTGGTGCTCGGACGACGCACAGATCTACCAGTTTATCGGTCAGGACAACATCTACTTCTACTGCATCGCGCAGACCGCCATGTGGGAGGCCCTGGGTTGGAACCTCACGCAGAGCACCGTCAGCGCCTGCTATCACCTGCTCTACATGGGCAAAAAGGCAAGCTCGTCCTCGCAGACGCCTCCCCCGCCGGCAGACGACCTGCTCAACCACTACACCTGCGAGCAGATGCGTGCGCATTGGCTGTCGCTCGGCCTGTCCGAGAAGCCGGTGAGCTTTAGCCCCAAGGCATACGACACGCGTGTGACCGGCAAGGACAAGGACGGCAACGAGGTGCGCGCCTGCGACGACAAGCGCGTTATCGACCCGGCCCTTAAGGAGAGCGCGCTTTTGACCGGCGTGTTCAACCGCCTGGCCCGCAGCTGCTTCTACGGCGTCGCCGTCAAGGAGGGCGACGAGAGCCCCTACCGCAACGGCTGCATCCCCGCCGGTGCCGCCTCCGCCACCGTGGTCGAAGCCGCCCAGCAGGCAGCTCTCGCCTTTGAGCAGGCCATGTACAAGTTCGAGACGCACCGCGCGCTCGCCGTGTGCGACGACTACCTGCGTGCCGCCAACAAGCGCTGGAGCGACGCCTCCAAGGCTGCCAACAAGCTCGAGGGTAGCGAGGCAAACGCCGCAATGACGCAGGCACTGGTCGACGCCTTTACCGAGCTGCGCGTGGCGACCGTGCTCACGCACGGCATCGTCCCGGCCGGCTGCGAGCTCATCTGCGAGTACTTCGACGTTGACCCGGTCACCTTCTTTAGCTGGGATAACATCTTTGCCTCCACGGATGAGTTTGTGGAGAGCCTGGGCGAGAAGCCCGGCGAGCACCGCGTAAAGCCGCTGCCCCCGCGCTTCGACTTCTTCAGCAAGCACGAGAGCCAGTACTAGACAAACGCCAAGGCAGACTAGTCAATTTGGGACGGGGCTATTTTAGCTACCCCGTCCCAAATTTAACTGCAACGCCTGCCGAAACGGACGGGCAGCTAAAATAGCCCCGTCCCAAATTGACTACTTTTAATGGAATGGGAAGGAAAGACGGATGTCCAAGCCGCGTCGTCGTAAGCAGAAAAAGCAGGTTAAGCCCGAGCTCAAGCTTAGGCAGTTTGCCGCTACCGAGCTTTCCGACCAGCTTGCCGCCCAACACTCCGCCGCCGACCTGCCGCGCTTTCTGGTCGACACGGTCGCCGGCGCCTATGCGCCTGCCGATGCCGAGCTCATGATCGAGGGCTTTGGCGCCGCAGCCAAGCGACCGGTCACGCTGCGTGCCAACACGCTCAAGGCGACCGCCGAGGACATCGCCGCCGCGCTCGACGCAGCCGGCATCGCCCACCAAACCGTTGCCTGGTACCCGGACGCTTTCATCCTGCCCGAGGCCCAGGTATCCGATCTGTGGGATCTCGACATCTACCGCAACGGCATGATCTACCTGCAGAGCCTGTCGTCCATGATGCCTCCTTTGGTGCTGGGCGCTCAGGCCGGCGAGGATATCCTGGACATGTGCGCGGCCCCCGGCGGCAAGACGACGCAGGTCGCCGCCCTTACCCGGGGACAGGCGCACCTCACCGCCTGCGAGATGAGCATTCCCCGCGCCGAAAAGCTCGAGGCCAACTTGGGCCGCCAGGGCGCCAAAAACGTGCCCGTCATGCGCATCGACGCACGCGAGCTCGACGAGTTCTTCCGCTTTGACCGCATCCTGCTCGACGCCCCCTGCACCGGCACGGGCACCGTCATCAGCGGCAACGAGAAAAGCCTGCGCGGCCTGACCGAGCAGCTGCTCTGCAAGTGCGCCCGCTCGCAGCGCGCGCTTCTGGACCGCGCCATGGGCGCCCTCAAGCCAGGCGGCACGCTCGTCTATTCCACTTGTTCGATCTTGCCGCAGGAAAACGAGGACGCCCTGCAAGAGGCCCTCGACAAACACATGGACTGCGAGCTCATCCCCCTCGACGGCACGCCAAGCGAAAGCGAAGCGCGTCGCGCCCAGGATGCCGGCGACAAGCCGCATATCGAGTTCAACGCCCTCACCGAGGCCATCGCCACCGGCCACGTCTCGACCGTCGCCAACGGCATGCCCGGCACGCTGACCATCCCGCCCAGCCGCGACTTTGAGGGCTTCTACATCACTCTGATCCGAAAACGCAGCTAGCGCACGGACCAACTCAACAAGCTATCTCCGTACGCGCTTGTCCTGCTGGTCACGGTGCTGCTTAAGTGCCTCGCGTTCCTTGCGCTCGGCCTTTTTGCCCTTAATGGCCGTAACCACAAAGTAGATGACCGCGGCGGCTACGATTGCGCCCACGCATAGGCCAATCGAGCTCAATATCGTCGTGATTTCCATACCGCGCCACCTCTCTTATAAACGGGACATTTAAGATAGCACCTCGATTCCCGCCACCACAGCTCCTTCACGTTCGCGGCCCTTCAGTCTAACGGATGGCGCGGCGGGGAAAAATCAACTCGTCAAACGTTTTAGCAACGTAGCGCCGGTCGCACGCTGCCGACCGCACATTATAGAAACGGACCGCAATGGATTCTCTCAACGATTTGAACGAGCGTGTTGACGCTTTTGTCGCCACCAGCTCCTTCGACACGCCCGCCGCGACGACCGACCAAGCCCCCATCGATGTTCCCGCCGAGGTTCACGAGGACATCGTCGCCTCGGTCGATTTCTCAGAGGTTGAGCTTGCGGACGAATTTACCGAGCCCCAGGTGGCCGTAACCCCCGGCGGCCTCTTGCCCATGGAGCCGCTGCCCATCGATGGGCGCCTGCGCAAGGCGGCCCTCCGCATGCCCGATGAGATCGAGGAGGCCAGCGGCTTTACGCTCTTTGGACGTCGCATCAAATCGCTCATCTACACCACCGACGTGGCGGTCATCCGCAACTCCAATGCCGACGCCGTGTTTGCCGTCTACCCCTTCACGCCGCAGCCCGCCATTACGCAGGCGCTGCTGACTGTTGCCGAGTGCCCGGTCTTTGTGGGCGTTGGCGGCGGTACCACCACCGGTAAGCGCTCCGTGCAGATGGCGGCAGTCTCCGAGATGCAGGGCGCGGCGGGCTGCGTGGTCAACTCCCCCGCTACCGCCGAGATGGTCGAGCACATCACCAACATCGCCGACATCCCCGTCATCGCCACGGTCGTTCGCTGCGATGACGATGCCCACGCCAAGGTGCGCGCCGGGGCCAAGATCCTCAACATCGCCGCCGGCAAAAACACACCCCAGGTCCTACGCGAGCTGCGAGAGCACTATCCCAGCCTGCCGCTCATCGCACCGGGTGGCAAGACGCCCGAGAGCATCCGCGAAACCATCGCCGCCGGCGCCAACGCTATCATCTGGACGCCGCCTTCGGCCCAGCAGCTGCAAACCGACATGATGGAGCGCTACCGCAAGATGAAGGAAGACGCCACGCCTGTCATCTCGCGCGACGATGTGCCCATTATCGACCAGGTCGCCGCCGCCGAGGTCAGCCAGGTCGAGAACATGAACCCCGACGTGCCGATTCCCGACGAGGTCATCGAACGCGTCGCCTCGATCCACGATCATATCGAGGAGCGTCGTGCCAACCGCGGACTCAAGCCCTCGCTACACGGTTTCTTCTTCCGCGGAAAGAAACGCTAGCAAAACATCTTGGCCCGCCCCGCAAACAACGGGACGGGCCTTTTTCTGTTATCAAATGTCAGGAGGACAGGCGTAGCCGTTAAAACCGTCAGCCAGCCCACAAACGTTAGTCCACGCGCTTGTCGCCCATAAAGAAGAGCGCCACCGTACCAGGTCCGGTATGCGAGCCAATCAGAGTACCGATGTCATTAATCTCAATCTTGCCTTTAAGCTGCGGAACCTGTTCCTCGATCAGCGCCGCAACTGCCTCGGCATCCCCGCGACACGCCGAGTGCGACATGATGCACTTACCCGAATAATCCGCACCGCCCTGCACGTGTGCCATCATGGTCTTAGCCATCTCGGAAATAGCACGCTTCTTGGTGCGAATCTTCTCACGCGGCGCCAGCTCACCTTCGCAATCGACCGTCATAAGCGGGCAAATCTTGAGCGCCGTGCCGATGATCGCGCTCGCGGCCGAAATGCGACCGCCGCGCAGGTAGCTCGACAGATCGGTCGAGAAGAACCAGTGGTGCAGGTTGAGTTTATGCTCCTCAATCCAAGCGGCCGTCTCGTCGAGCGAAGCGCCGCCATCGCGAACGTCGGCGGCACATTCCGCCAGCAGGCCAAGGCCCGAAGACGCCGCCAGCGAATCGATGACGCGCACCTTGCCGCCCTGGGGATAGCGATCCGCGAGCATCTGCGCCGCAACGCAGGCCGATCCATACGTGCCCGAAATACCCGACGACAACGTCAGGTGCAGCACGTCTTTACCCTCGGCAACAAACGGCTCCCAAAACTCCTCGTACTCACCCACGCTCACCTGAGACGTCTTGGGCATGGCGCCCGCGGCAATCTGAGCAAAAAACTTGTCCGGCGTAATCGACTGATACAGATCGTCCGTATAGACAACATCGTCGATCTCGTAATGAAAACACACGACAGGAATATTGCGCGACGCAAAGAACTCACGGGTTCGATCGGCGGCGGATTCACAGGTCAGGACAAAATCACTCATATGAGGCTCCTTACTCATTGCTGCGCAAATTATCGCACAGCAAGCGGGAATACGGTACAAATGTCCGTTATTTACCAAATTGAACCAAAGGTAGTGAACATCTTTACCGTCATCATCTCTAGCGATCCCGGAGGTATGCGCCTGCAAAAACGACCCTACGTCTCCACTCAACCGCCATATCTACCTCGACTAAATCGATTTAGCAAACCGTTCGGCCAACAATTCAATCTCCTAACCCCAATTGAAACAAAAGCGGCGCATACTGATAAACGTTTGACGCTGTTTATCAGTTTTACCAACCACATCGGAAGGTGTTTCATGGTCGCATTCGATCGCAATCCGCAAGACTTCAAGTATCTGCGCCTGCTGTCGAGACAGTTCCCCACCGAGCAATCCGCATTCACCGAGATCATCAACCTCTCGGCCATCCTCAACCTACCCAAGGGCACCGAGCATTTTATGAGCGATGTGCATGGCGAGTACGAAGCCTTTATGCACATCCTCAACAACTGCTCGGGCGTCGTGCGCGAGCATGTCGACGAAATCTTTGGCGACACGCTCTCCTTTAACGAAAAGGGCGAGCTGTGCACGCTCATCTACTACCCGCGCGAGAAGATCGATCTGGTCCGCAGCCGGCACGAGGACTCGCCCACCTGGTACAAGACCATGCTCAACCAGCTCATTGTGGTTGCCCGCTCGCTTTCGAGCCGCTACACCCGCTCCAAGGTACGTAAGGCCATCCCGCGCGATTACGCCTACATCATCGACGAGCTGCTGCACACGCATCCGGACGAGAACAACTACCGCGTGCGTTATCACGAGCGCATTATCGAATCCATCTTGGAGACCGCCAGCGCCGACGACTTTATCGAGTCGCTCGCCTCGCTCATCAAGCGCCTCGCCGTCGACCACCTGCACTTGGTGGGCGACATCTTCGACCGCGGCGGCGGCGCGGCCAAGATTATGGACCGCCTGCTCACCTATCATTCGCTCGATATTCAGTGGGGCAACCACGATCTGTTGTGGATGGGCGCCGCTGCCGGCGAGCCCGCCTGCATCGCCACGGTGCTACGCAACAACCTGCGCTACGACAACTACGAGATTCTCGAGAACGACTACGGCATCTCGCTGCGCGAGCTTGTCGCCTTTGCCAACGCCACCTATACCGCCGGCGAGCCCATCAGCCCGCTCATCAAAGCCATCAACGTTCTGCTCTTTAAGCTCGAGGGCCAGATTATCCAGCGCCACCCCGAGTTCGACATGGCCGACCGTCTTCTGCTCGACAAGGTCGATCACGACGCCGGCACGGTCACCCTCGCCGACGGCAGCGTGTGGCCGCTCACGACTAACGACTTCCCCACCGTCGATCCAGCGGACCCCTACACGCTCACGCCCGAGGAACAGCACATCATAGACAAGCTCGTGTCCGAGTTTGTCACCGCCGATCATCTGCATCGCCACATCGATTTCCTCTATACCCACGGCTCCATGTATAAGGTCGCCAACGGCAATCTGCTGTTCCACGGCTGCGTACCGCTCAACGAAGACGGCACCTTTAGCAGCATGAACTGCCTGGGTACCTGGCACGCCGGCCGCGATTATTTTGATTTTTGCGACTATATCGCCCGCCGCGCCTGGCGCGTCGGCGACCGCGATGCCCTCGACTGGATGTGGTACCTGTGGATCGGCTTTAACTCGCCTGCCAGCGGACGCGTGGTGCGCACCTTCGAGCGCGCCTACATTGCCGACAAGAGCACGTGGGTCGAGCCGATGGACCCGTACTACACGCTCACCACGTCCTCGTCCGTTTGCGACGACATCATGCGGGAGTTTGGCGTCGCCCCCATGGCTTGCTCGCCGACGGGCCATATCATCAACGGCCATACGCCCGTCAAGACCACCAAGGGCGAGCAGCCCATCCGCGCCAACGGAAAGTTGCTGGTCATCGACGGCGGTTTCTGTCGCGCCTACCACCCCAAAACGGGCATCGCCGGTTACACGCTCATCTCGAGCTCGCGCGGATGCCGCCTCAAGTCGCACCAGGCCTTTACCAGCGTTGCCGAGGCGCTCACCCGCAACATCGATATCGAGAGCGAGACCAACCGCTTTGACGAGGCCGACCGGCGCCGCATGGTGAGCGACACCGATACCGGCGTCAAGATTCGAAGTCAGATCCAAGACCTGCGCCAACTCCTCGATGCATATAGAAACGGTGCTATCGAGGAGCGCGCCTAGCCCCGCCTGCGGGGATTGGTTAAACTTGCTGGGTTTGTCATCCCCGCGGCGCCCCGGCGCCACCCTAAGGCAGGTACCATGCAAAAGCTCCTTGCGCAGATCATAAAGTTTGGCGTCGTCGGCGTCGTTGCCACCGTCATCGACTTTGGCATCATGAATCTGCTCCACTACGGCCTGGGCCTCAACATCTTGATCGCCAACACCAGCGGTTTTATCGTCTCGCTCATCTTTAACTACGTCGCGAGCATGAAGTACGTGTTTGCACACAAGGAGGGCATGAGCCGCCGCCGCGAGTTCATCATCTTTGTCGTGCTATCCGTTATTGGCCTGGCGCTCAACGACGGCATCGTGCTTGCCCTCAACGCCGGCCTGGGCCTCGAGGCCAATATCGCCAAGATTTGCGCTACCGCACTCGTCATGGTCTACAACTTTGTAACGCGAAAGATCTTCCTAGAGGGCGAGCAGGCCAAATAGGTCGGCCTCCTCGTTGCACCACGGGGACCTGCGGATGACGCGCGTCGAGCGCAGCGTTGCCTGAGCCTTGCTCGTTTACGGGCAAATTTGCAGCGTTTGCGGATTACCTCTTGAATATTTGGCGAGTTCGTATAGTTCTTGCCAAAGACCTTACGTTTGCCATGCAAAAGCTCTAAAGTATCTCGTTGCTCGATTCATCAACGCATTGGATGTGATTACGTGCGCAACGCGCTGGCACAACCTCATACCAAGCAGTTCCTCAAGTTCGCTGTCGTGGGTCTTATCTCCTTTGGCGTCGACTGGGGCATGCTTATTGCGCTCGTCGAGCTGTTCCACCTCGACTTTTTGATGAGCACGACGGTCTCGTTTACCACGTCCGTCGTGGTTAACTACTGGCTCAGCATGAAGTACGTGTTCGACCATCGCGAGGGCATGAGCCGTAAGCGCGAGTTCACGATCTTTACCATCCTGTCGGTGATCGGTCTGGGCCTCAACGACCTGTACATGTTTGTGGGCGTCACGTTTTTGAGCATCGGCTACCAGGCCATGAAGGCCATCGCCACGTTCCTGGTCACCTGGTACAACTACTTTAGCCGTCGCTTTTTCCTCGAAGGCGCACGGTCGTAGTCAGCCAAACATACCCTTGCATTCGCAACCGGTTGGAATTCACGTTCCAACCGGTTTTTTGTTTGCAGAGTCTGCCGAGGAAGGCGGGCTACGGTGCATGAATGGGACGCAGTTTCCCCATGAACGCCGTTCCGGAAAGTGTATCCCAAATTGCAGCCTCAGAATGGGATGCAGCTTCCGCAACGCCGTCCTAGCGGAAACTGTGTCCCGGAATCAGTCAACAGAACGGGACGCAGTTTCCAGATGAGCCCCCATGCGGAAAGTCCATCCCGGAATGAGCCCCCAGAGCGGGACACGCTTTCCGAAACCCGCCCCATCGGGAAACCGTATCCCGGTCTGAGCGTGGATTCCGGGACGCAGTTTCCCGCGGACGCCGATACGGAAAGCGCATCCCGTTATCGATG
>NZ_JBNPNG010000028.1:0-12723 GCF_050314535.1 Collinsella sp. SGI.095 | reverse complement strand
CACTTCGTGCGGCGGGGGTTCTTTCGTCCTGTGGAATGCGCTGGGAAGTCACCCCATGCGGCCAGCTGAGGGGTCTTTGCTGCGTTCGTACAAGCAACCCAACATATTTCTGAATTTGGATGGGAGGGGCTTGTCGCTGTTGGGGGGGCGTTGAAGTGCGAGTGACACGTTGGGATGCGCGGGCGCCTTGGGTTGGGGCAATGCTCTGGGATGAGCCTCTTACTTAGGCGAAGAGGGGCTTTATGGCTGAGAGGTAGTCTTTGGCTACGTCGGCCTTATCTGCTTGGAAGTTGTGCCAGGCCCACCATTGGACGGTGGCTACGAAGCTTGAGGCTATGTGGTGGAGGAGGAAGTTGCGATCCATGGTGCTGGCGGGGCCTGCGGGGTCGACAGGGACGGTTTCGGCTGCGCGCGACATGATGGTCTTGCGGAGACAGTCGGCGAAGACGCGCGAGCCGGCGCCGGCTACGAGGGCGCGTACGCCCTGACGACGATCCCAGAGGTTGTTGAGGATATGCTCGACCTGTACGAGCGGGTCATTGAGGGGTGTACCGTCATCGTCGAGGGCATGGGTGCAGATATCGCACACGAACTCAGCGAGCAGGTCATCTTTGCTCTTGAAGAGGCCGTAGAACGTTGCCCGACCCACATGGGCGCGAGCGATGATGTCGCCAACGGCAATCTTGCCGTAGTCCTCTTCGCGCAGGAGCTCGGAGAACGCCGCAACGATGGCAGCGCGGCTTTTTGCCTTGCGGGCATCCATGGCTATGCGTCCGCGTGAACGAGCAGACAGCGGAGCGTGCCGGAGCAACCCTCGTAGGGGCGTTTGCCGGCGCCGTAGCCGACGGCTTCGATGTGGTAGCGTGAGGGCAGTTGGTCGGACGTGCGCAGCGCGGTGACGATGGCGGCGCCCGTTGGCGTCACGAGCTCGCCGGCGACCGGTGCAGGCGTGAGGGCGATATTGCCTGCCTGGCACAGGTTGACGACAGCGGGGACGGGAATGGGCATGAGGCCGTGGGCGCAGCGGATGGTTCCGTGGCCCTCGGAGAGCGACTCGACCACAACATCCTCAATGCCCAGGTCGTCGAGGCAGATGGCGACCGAGCAGACGTCGACGATGGAGTCGATGGCGCCCACCTCGTGAAACAGGACGGTGTCGGGCGTTTTGCCGTGAGCTTTGGCCTCGGCAGCAGCGAGTGCGGTAAAGATGGCGAGCGCGCGACGCTTGGCGCCATCGCTTAGCTGTGAGCCGTCGATGATGGCGGTGACGTCCGCCAAAGAGCGGTGGTGATGGTGGTGGGCGTGGTGATGGTCCTCGTGGCCATGGCCGTGAGCCTCATGGTCATGCTCGTGCGTATGCTCGTGGCAGTGTTCGTGTTCATGTCCGCCATGGTCATGATGGTGGTGCTCATGCTCGTGCGTGTGCTCGGCAGCTGTTTCGTTGCCAAAGAGCCAGGCCATGTCGTGGTCGTGGTTCTCGAGCTCCTCTGCCAGCTGAACGTCAAAGTCGCAGGCGTCGATGCCATGCTTGTTTACGCGTGTAACGGCAATCTCAAAGCCGTCGACCGGCAGCGTGGCGAGCTGTTCGCGCAGGTGCTCCTCGCTGGCACCCAGGTCGAGCAGGGCCGCGACGGTCATATCGCCGCTGATGCCCGAGGTACCGTCGATGATAAGCGTGTGCTGATGGTTGGACATGGAATGCTCCTTAACGGGCGCAGGGTGTTCCGGCGCTCAGATGATTGATAAGACTTGCCTGGTAGGCGGCACCAAAGCCATTGTCGATATTGACGACCGAAACGCCGCTGGCGCAGGAGTTGAGCATGGCGAGCAGCGCGGCTACGCCACCAAAGCTCGCGCCGTAGCCCACGCTGGTGGGAACGGCGATGACCGGACAGCTTACCAGACCGCCGATAACGCTCGCCAGCGCGCCCTCCATGCCGGCGATGGCGATGACCACCTGTGCCTGGGCAAGTTCCTCGGCATGCGCGAGCAGACGGTGCAGGCCGGCGACACCTACGTCGTAGAGGCGGTCGACCTCGTTGCCGTAGAACTCGGCCGTCAACGCGGCTTCTTCGGCGACGGGCAAGTCGCTCGTGCCGGCGCAGGCGACAACGATGCGTCCGTTACCGGTAGGGGAGGGCTTACCGCCCACGAGGGCGAGCTGGGCGTTCGGGACATATCCCAGGTCGATCCCGTTGTCGAGGAGCTCCGAGGTACGGGTTGCCTTCTCGGCGTCCAAGCGCGTGACTAGGATGCGCTCCTGACCGGCATCGCGCAGCGCTTTGATAATGGCGGCAATCTGCTCGGCGGTTTTACCGGCGCCGTAGACAACCTCACCGGCCCCCTGGCGCACCCCGCGCGAAAGATCGAGCTGCGCAAAACCCAGATCGGCGGTTGGCGCCGTTTGGATGCGCGTAAGGGCGACTGCCGGGGTGACTGCTCCGTCGGCAACATCGCTCAGTAACTGCTCAAGATCTCGCTTATCCATATATCTTCCCTTCGACGGCGCAAAGTCTAGCACTCAAAGGGTATGTTTCCGAACACTAAGACAAAATTGTTCGGAAACTAGATATAGGGGATTTGATTCTGTTGTTAGATGGATCGGCTAGTCACGCAGGATGATGTCCATGGCGAGCATCAGGTTGCGCTCGTCGATGGCAAACGGGGCGGCTTCGCGCGTCTTGGGCTTGGCGCAAAATGCGATGCCCGTGCCCGCGGCCTGAATCATGGGGATGTCGTTGGCGCCGTCGCCGATCGCCACGGTATGGGCCATATCGACACCGCACTCAACCGCCCAATCCAGTAGCTGGATAAGCTTGGATTCCTTGGTCACAATGTCTGCCGCCAGCTTGCCCGTGAGCTTGCCGTCTACGACCTCCAGGCGGTTGGCCAGGCAAAAATCGATGCCCGCGGCAGCTACGATCTTGTCGGCGACCTCGTGGAAGCCGCCGCTTACCACGCCGACCTTCCAGCCCTTGTTGTGCGCCGAGCGCACAAGCTCCAGTGCGCCGGGGGTAAACGTCACGCGCTCAAAGGTGCGCTCGAAAACGCTCTCGTCCAGGCCGGCAAGCAGGCCCACGCGCTCCTCGAGCGCCTGCTTAAAGTCGAGCTCGCCGCGCATGGCGCGTTCGGTGATCCGCGCAACTTGCCCGCCCACGCCTGCCTCCTCGCCCAACAGGTCGATGACCTCCTGGTTGATGAGCGTGGAATCGATATCCATAACGATGAGGCGTGCAGTCATGGTGGGCCTTTCCGAGTGCGGTTGTATTGTAGGCACATTGTCGCACGTGACAAGCGCGGGCGGGCAGTGCGGTGCGCCAATTGTTTCGTCTCCGTCAAGTCTTTGAGCGGGAGCCACTTTTTCGCGGTACATCGGCGCGGGTGCGATAAGATAGAACGCCATGTCCGGCTGCGCGGTTTACGCAGGCTGGGCAAATCTGTACGACGCCGCCCGGAACGACACGGGGCGGCACAGATCCATAAAGGAGGATCACTGGTATGAGCCAGACCCGTCCTATCGACGAGCATTCCATGCACACCCATACCTGCGGCGAGCTTCGCCGCGAGAACGTGGGCGAAGAGGTCACCCTCACCGGTTGGGTGAGCCGTCGCCGCGACCACGGCGGCCTTATCTTCTGCGACCTTCGCGACCGCGAGGGCATCACGCAGCTCACCTTCGACCCCGAGCACTCCGACGGCGATGCCTTTAAGATCGCCGAGACCATGCGTCCCGAGTGGCCCATCAAGATTCACGGCGTCGTGCGCGCTCGTGGCGAGGAGACCACCAACGCCAAGCTCGCGACCGGCGAGATCGAGGTCCTGACCGACCACGCCGAGGTGCTCAACACCTCCGTCACCCCGCCGTTCCAGATCGAGGACGGCATCGAGACCAGCGAGGACACCCGTCTGCGCTATCGCTATCTGGACCTCCGTCGTCCCGAGATGATGGCCAACCTCAAGCTGCGCTCCGACTTCACCTTTGCCATTCGCGAGGCGCTTCACAACCGTGAGTTCATGGAGGTCGAGACGCCCTCCCTGTTCAAGTCCACGCCCGAGGGCGCTCGAGACTTCATCGTTCCCAGCCGTATTCAGCCGGGTAACTTCTACGCCCTGCCGCAGTCCCCGCAGCTCCTAAAGCAGCTGCTCATGGTCGGTGGCGTCGAGCGCTACTACCAGGTTGCCAAGTGCTTCCGCGACGAGGACTTGCGTGCCGACCGTCAGCCCGAGTTCACCCAGGTCGATATCGAGATGTCCTTCGTGGACCAGAACGACGTCATGAGCGCACTCGAAGAGGTCCTGGCCGATGCTTTCGGTCGCATGGGTGTCGAGATGCCCACGCCGCTGCGTCGCATGGACTACTGGGAGGCCATGGACACCTATGGCTCCGACAAGCCCGATACCCGCTATGGCATGCATCTGGTCGATCTGACCGACATCTTTGCCAACTCCAAGTTCAAGGTCTTTGCGACTGCCGCAAACGAGGAGGGCTCTGTCGTCAAGGCCATCAACGCCAAGGGCGCCGGTGCCTGGGCACGTGCCAAGATCGATAAGCTCGCCGGCGTGGCCTCCACGTTTGGCGCCAAGGGTCTGGCCTGGATCGCTTTCCGCGAGGACGGCTCCATCAACAGCCCCATCGTCAAGTTCTTCTCGGACGAGGAGATGGCGGCTCTGCGCGAGCGCATGAACGTCGAGCCTGGCGACCTCGTGATGTTCGCCGCCGGCCCGCGCCTGCTTTCTGACGAGATCCTGGGCGGCATGCGCTCTCACATGGCCAACGCACTCGAGATCAAACGCGAGGGTCACGACTTCCTGTGGGTCGTCAACTTCCCGCTGTTCCACTGGGATGAGGACCGCAAGGCCTATGCAGCCGAGCACCAGCCGTTCACTCTGCCGACCGAGACCGACATCGCCAAGATCGAGGCCGACCCGTTGGCTGCCGGTTCCTGCACCTACGACTTTGTCATGGACGGTTTTGAGGCCGGCGGCGGTGGCATGCGCATCCATAACGCCGAGATGCAGATGTCCATGCTCAAGCTCCTGGGCTTTACCGAGGAGCGCGCCGAGTCGCAGTTTGGCTTCCTCATGGAGGCGCTCAAGTTTGGTGCGCCCCCGATGGGCGGTTTTGCCCTGGGTCTGGACCGCGTGTGCATGCTGCTTACCGGCTCCGATTCCATCCGCGACGTCATGGCGTTCCCCAAGACGGCCAGCGGCTCCGACCTTATGTCGGGCGCCCCGAGCGCCGTTTCCGGCGCCCAGCTCAAGGACGTCAGCCTGCGCTTGATGTAGGCGAGCGGCTACATATTGTCTCTAACGAGGGAAGGACGCGTGCCTTCCCTCGTTTTTTTGTGCGCGGGCGTTGCGAGGGCATAGGGTGACCGGACGTCGCGGAAAGTGCGTCCCGGAATCTGCGTCCAGAATGGGCCGCGCTTTCCCAAAGGGGGTCCTCTGGGAAAGCGCGGCCCAGAATTCGGCAAAATAATGGGGCACAGTTTCCGGTTGAGCCTTCTGGCGGAAACTGTGTCCCATCGTTAACACTCGAAGTGGGATGTGGTTTCCGTCCCGCTCTCGACAAGCATCTAACGCTACAATAACTACCACGTGGCTGGGTTTGGCCGGCCAAATGTGCGATGCTGCGGGAGGGGACATGGTCGAGTTTACAAAGACGATTAAAGATCCGTTGGGACTACATGCTCGCCCGGTTGCGCTTCTCTATGACATTATCGCCAAGCATCGTAGTGACGTGTCGGTCAGCATCGGCGATCGCCACACGGATGGCCGCGATATCATGGGACTCATGGCCCTCTATGGTGAGTGCGGCGAGAGCGTTGTCTTTCGTGTTTCGGGCGTGGATGAGGCCTCCTGCGTCACATCGATCAGAAATCTCTCACTCTAAGCGGAACAATGTAAAAAGGGGAGAGTCCCCTCTGTTGCATACATTGGTATGACAAGGCACTGCAAAGAGACCGTCTTTGCGGTGCCTTTGTTTAATATGGGAAACTTTTTTGAAAACTGAATAGAGATTCTTTCCAAAAAGTTAACCGCGTGTTAGTTTACTAGTTCGAACATAGACGCGGTTAACTTTTATCGCGTCGATGTTGAGGACGAACCGATGTTAGGAGCTCACTCATGTCTTGCGGACCGCAGATGCCGGCCATGCCGCTTTCGATGGTAAAAGCGGGCGAAACCGTGCGTGTGTCTCGTGTAAAGGGCAATGAGGACATAAAGCACCGTCTCAAGGACCTCGGCTTTGTCGAGGGCAGCGAGATCCACGTGGTGAGCTCGAGTGGCGCCAATATCATCGTCACGGTGCTGGGCTCACGCTTTGGCATCGATTCCAAGGTTGCCATGCACATCATGACCGTCGGTTAATCTGCAGCATTTCATAAAAACCGAAAGGGGGATAAGAGGATGAAGACGTTGGGTGACGTTAAGGTGGGCGAGAGCTCTACCATCGTCAAGCTTCACGGTGAGGGTGCGCTTCGCCGCCACCTTATGGACCTGGGGCTCATCAAGGGCACTTCGTTCAAGGTCGTGAAGGTTGCACCGCTCGGCGATCCGGTCGAGATCAACGTGCGCGGCTACGAGCTTTCCATCCGCAAGGAGGAGGCGGCCGTCGTCGAGGTCCAGTAAGGGCCCACGACGTAAATTTCTGCAGATTAAGTTAGATATTTCTAACTTAATGCAGCAACTTTGAAGCACATCATCCAGCCCGCGCGGAGAAAGCAGCGCGGGCGCACAAGGAAGAAGGATTGAATGGCGGATTCTCAGATCCATGTCGCGCTGGCGGGTAACCCCAACTGCGGCAAGACCACGCTTTTCAACCTGATCACCGGCGCCAACGGCTACGTTGGCAACTGGCCCGGCGTCACGGTTGAGAAAAAGGAGGCCAAGCTCCTAAGCGACAAGAACGTTACCATCACGGACCTCCCCGGCATCTACTCGCTTTCCCCCTACAGCCCCGAGGAGCAATGCTCGCGCGATTACCTCATGAGCGGCGAGCCCGATGTCGTCGTTCAGGTGGTCGACGCCACCAACCTCGAGCGCAACCTGTACCTGGCGCTTCAGGTTATCGAGACCGGCCTGCCCGTGGTCGTTGCCCTTAACATGGCCGACTTGGTCGAGAAGAACGGCGACAAGATCGACACGGACAAGCTCTCCAAGAAGCTCGGCTGTCCGGTCATGATGATTTCGGCCCTTAAGAACAAGGGTATTAAGGAGCTGTTCGAGCAGGTTAAGAAGTCCGCTGCTTCCAAGGGCCAGGTGCCGGAGCACAAGTTCGATTCCTCCATCGAGGACGTTCTGGACCACATCGAAAACAACCTGCCGGCGAGCGTTCCCGCCAACAAGCGTCGCTACTACGCGGTCAAGCTGTTTGAGCGTGATGCGGACGCCTGCAAGCTCATCAACCTCACCAAGGAGAAGGCCGCTCGCGTGGAAGAGCTGGTCGCCCAGTGCGAGCAGGACTGCGATGACGACGCCGAGTCCATCATCACCGGTGAGCGCTATGGCGTCATCGCGCACATCATCGACGAGTGCCTCACCAAGGCTCCGGCCAAGATGAGCACCTCCGAGAAGATCGACCGTGTGGTTACCAACCGTATTCTGGGCCTGCCGATCTTTGTGGTCATCATGTTCTGCGTGTACTACATCGCCGTTTCCACCTTAGGCGGCACAGTGACCGACTTCACCAACGACCAGCTCTTTGGTACCGACGGTTGGTATGTGCTCGGTCAGGGCCGCGACGCCTACGATGCAGCCGTCGAGGCTGCGGGCGACGATGCCGACTCGGTTGACCCGGCGCAGTACGGCCCCTATGTCCCGGGTATCACCACCGTGGTGCACGATGCCCTTGTGGCGGGTGGCACCGAGGACGGCGGCCTGGTCGATTCGCTGGTCTGCGACGGAATCGTCGGCGGTTTGGGCGCTATCTTCGGCTTCGTCCCGCAGATGTTCCTGCTCTTTGTGATGCTGTCCTTCCTGGAGGACTGCGGCTATATGGCCCGCGTCGCCTTTATCATGGACCGCGTGTTCCGCCGCTTTGGCCTGTCCGGTAAGTCCTTTATCCCCATGCTCGTGTCCTCGGGCTGCGGCGTCCCCGGCGTCATGGCCACCAAGACCATCGAGAACGAGAAGGACCGTCGCATGACGGTCATGACCACCACGTTTATTCCCTGTGGCGCTAAGCTGCCGATCATCGCCCTGCTCATGGGTTCCATCATCGGTGATTCTTCCACCACCGCGGCGTGGATCAGCCCGCTCTTCTACTTCCTGGGCGTCTTCGCCGTCATCGCCTCGGGCCTTATGCTCAAGAAGACCAAGCTCTTCGCCGGTCGCCCGACGCCGTTCGTTATGGAGCTTCCTGCCTACCACTTCCCGGCGATCCGCTCTTGGGCACTGCACGTGTGGGAGCGCTGCTGGGCCTTTATCAAGAAGGCCGGCACGGTCATCTTCGCATCCACCGTCGTTGTTTGGTTCCTCTCCAACTTTGGAAGCTACAACGGTTCCTTTGGCTTCCTGCCTGCAATGGACGGCATCCCCGAGGAGTTCATGGACTACTCCGTGCTTGCCATGCTCGGTAACCTGGTCGCTTGGATCTTCGCTCCGCTCGGCTTTAGCACCTGGCAGGCAACTGCGCTGACCGTCTCGGGCCTTGTGGCTAAGGAGAACGTCGTCGCCACCGCCGGCTCGCTGCTGTCCGTGGCTGACGCCGCCGAGACCGACCCGAGCCTGTGGACTGCGTTTGCCGGTATGTTCCCCACCATGGGCGCTTGCGTTGCCTTTGGCGCGTTCAACCTGCTGTGCGCTCCGTGTTTTGCCGCCATGGGTACTATCCGCAACCAGATGGACTCCGGCAAGTGGACCGCGATTGCCATCGGTTACGAGTGCGCCTTCGCTTGGGTGATCGGCCTGTTCATCAACCAGTTCTACAACCTGTTTGTGTTGGGACAGTTTGGTATCTGGACGATTGTGGCCATCGTTCTGCTGGTTGCGATGCTCTTCCAGATCTTTCGCCCTATCCCTGCGCATGCATGGACCGACGAGGACGAGACCAACACTGCTTCCGCCGCAGTTTCCGCTTAAGTCCGAATAAGGACTAGCCCCTTTCCACGAGCCCGGGTGTCCCAGCGACACTCGGGCTTTTTGGCGTAATGGGGGACAGATTGCTTTGCTCCAGAAGTAAAATGTGGCGTTTCCGCAGATAAAACCGACCAAAATAAACCTGTCCCTTTTTGGCAGGTGGAAAATGGGGTAAAGTAAGTGATGGTTAACTAGAGGAGGCTTGCTATGGCACCTATCGATATTGTTGTTCTGGCTGTTATCGGTATTGCGTTTGTCGCGGTATGCGTGCGCATCTACCGCAAGGGCACCTGCGCCGACTGTGCTCAGGGTGGCGTTTGCACGGGGCATTGCTCCAACAAAAAGACGTGTGCCGCACTTAAGGGCGTGGACAAAATCGCCGAAGACCTGGGCCGCGGTATTCATTAGTAGAACGGCGCTTGGGCATGTATGACTGCAGATACGGCAGTTGCTGATACGATAGGTGTGTTAGCAACTGCCGCCGAGCGGCTTAAACGAAAGGAAGCCTGTATGGAGTCCTGTGCCTACCCGATGCTCTTTAGCCCGATCAAGGTCGGTACGACCGAGGTCAAGAACCGCGTCTTTATGCCGCCGGTGTCCACCAACTTGGCCGATCACGGCTATGTGACCGATGACTTGGTCGATCATTACCGTGCCCGTGCCAAGGGCGGCGTGGGCCTCATCATTACCGAGGTCGTGACGGTCGAGCCCACCTATACCTATCTGCCGGGTGACATGTGCTGCTACGACGACACGTTTATCCCCGGCTGGGAAAAGCTCGCCGCGGCCGTCCACGAGTATGGCTGCAAGATCATGCCGCAGCTCTTCCACCCCGCCTACATGGCCTTTAACATTCCGGGCACGCCGCGCCTGATCGCTCCGTCCTTTGTGGGTCCGTCCTATGCCCGCGAGGCCCCGCGTCCTATCACGGTCGATGAGATTCACGAGCTCACGCATCAGTTTGGTGACGCTGCCGTGCGTATGCAGAAGGCCGGTGTCGATGGCGTCGAGGTCCATGCGGCACATGCCCACGGCATGCTCGGCGGCTTTTTGACTCCGCTCTACAACAAGCGCACCGACGAGTACGGCGGCTCGCTCGACGCCCGCATGCGCTTCTTGCTCGAGGTCATCGCCGAGATTCGCGAGCGCTGCGGCAAGGACTTTATCATCGACGTCCGCATCTCGGGCGATGAGTACACCGATGGCGGCCTGACCCTCAACGACATGATCTACGTCTCACGTCGCCTGGAGAAGGCCGGCGTCGACATGATTCACGTGTCGGGCGGTACCACCATCAAGCGCGGCTCCGCGATTCCCGCCGCCGGTACCCAGCAGGCCTCGCATGCCGCCTGCTCGCGCGAGATCAAAAAGCACGTCAACATTCCCGTCGCCACCGTCGGACGCATTAACGAGGCCTGGATCGCCGAGGAGCTGATTGAGGACGGCGCTGCCGACATCTGTATGATGGGCCGCGCCAATCTGTGCGATGCCGAGTTCTGTAACAAGGCAGCCGCTGGCAACGCCGACGAGATTCGTCCCTGCATCGGTTGCCTGCGTTGCCTGAACGGCATTATGTTTGGCAAGCGCATCTCCTGCACCGTCAACCCCGATGTTGAGCGCGACGAGGCTGGCTACGAACCCGCCGCCGAGGCCAAGAACGTACTGGTTGTGGGCGCCGGTCCCGCGGGCATGGAGGCAGCCTACATTGCCGCCAAACGCGGTCATAACGTGGTGCTCGTGGATAAGCAGGACGAACCGGGCGGCGAGATGCGCATCGCAGCCGTTCCGCCGGCAAAGCAGGAACTCACCCGCGTGATCAAGTATCAGTACCGTCGCCTGGCCGAGGCCGGCGTAAAGTGCGTCTTTGGCACCGAGCTTACTGCCGAGGACATTCAGCGTGACTACGCCGGCTACGAGGTCATCCTGGCCTATGGCGCCGAGCCTATCGCTCCGGCCTTCATGCAGGGCTTTAAGCAGGTTATGACGGCTGACGACCTGCTGGGCGGCAAGGCTTTCCCGGGCAAGAAGATCGTCATCGTGGGTGGCGGCACCGTTGGCTGCGAGACGGCCGATTACCTGGCCCCATTGGTCAACGACCTGTCGCCGGCCAACCGCGACGTCACCGTCATCGAGATGACCAAGACGCTCGCCGCCAACGAGGGTGGCGCCGGCCGCGCGGTGCTCATCACGCGCATGCTCTCAAAGGGCGTTCACGTGCTGACCGAGGCCAAGGTGACCGAGATTACCGAGGACACTATCAGCTACGAGAAGGATGGCGAGGTCCACACCATCGCCGGTGCCGATACGCTGGTGCTTGCTATGGGCTATCGTCCTAACACCAAGCTGGCCGACGACCTGGCGGCAGCCGGCGTTACCACTCACGTGCTGGGCGATGCCAACAAGTGCGGCAACATTCGCGACGCCATCGGCGATGGCTACAAGGTCGCCTGCGAGCTCTAGTCAACCCCTTGTTGCATGGGGACAGGTTGCTTTGCACCAACTTGGTGCATGTGAACCTGACCCCATTGCACCATTTGATAAAACGCAAGCGGCGGCCGTCCCGTGTTTGGGCGGCCGCCGCTTGCGTTTTATCAAAGAAAGATCATTGCCGAGCCTTAAATGCCTTTTGTCTGTGTGCCTTCCACAATCATGTTGCGGTTGTAGGCCAGGTGCAGATACATCGTATCGTGAGCGGCAGTGGGGTTGTGCGCCTCGATGGCGTCGGCCGCACCGTGGTGCGTGTGGATGGTCTCCTCGACGAGCTTTTTTGCCCGTTACGTCGATAAGACGATATGAGAAAGCCATTTGGGTCGCCTCCCCCGCGGCGCAGCTTCTTTTCGCGGGCTCGGGATGCCACAATGGGCTTTGAGTATCGGCCAGTGCGGTAGCCCTTACCGCACCTGCGGGGAGGAGGCTTCCCATGCCCCATGTTACCTCCATCGGCCTGGACGTCCACGCGCGATCGGTCGCCGCCGCGGCGTTCAACCCCTTCACCGGCGAGGTGGTGCACCGTGACTTCGGGACGGACGCCGCCGAGATCGCGGAGTGGGCCCTCGGGTTCGAGGAGCCCAGGGCCTGCTACGAGAGCGGCCCCACCGGCTTCCACATGGCGCGCGAGCTGCGCGCGCTCGGCCTCGACTGCGCCGTGGCCGCCGTCTCCAAGATGCAGAGGCCGGCGGCGGACGCGCGCCGCAAGAACGACCGGCGCGACGCCGAGTTCATCGCCCGCATGCTCGCCACCCACAACATCGTGGAGGTCCCGCTGCCCGATGCGGCCGTCGAGGCCGCCCGGGACCTCGACCGCGCCCTCGACGACGCCACGGCGGAGTACCGCCGCGCCAGGCAGCGCCTCAACATGTTCCTGATCAGGCTGGGCCACGTCTGGGACGAGCGCAACGCCGACGGGACGAGGAAGGGATCCTGGACGCGCGCCCACTGGAGGTGGATATCCGGGATCAGGCTCGAGGGGCCCCAGCGCGACGTGCTCGAGTACTACGTCACGGCCGCGAGGTGCGCGGAGTCGGACCGCCGGCAGCTCGAGAAGAAGGTGCTCGCCCTCGCCCGGACCGACCGGTGGCGCCCGGCCGTCGAGGCGCTCTCCTGCATCAAGGGAATCGACACCCTGACGGCCTTCAGGCTCGCAGC
>NZ_JBNPNG010000027.1:0-13970 GCF_050314535.1 Collinsella sp. SGI.095 | reverse complement strand
CGCCGGAAAGGAAGGTCACCCTCGGGCCGAACATACAAGACAGCTTACGCGACGGTGTAAACCCAGTTGTGCTTATCCTCGACAGCACCAGACTGAATACCAGTCAGGGTCTCGCGAAGTTTCTTCATAACAGGCCCGATCTCGGTGCAGCCAGCCGGGAAGGTCACGGTCTCGTCGGCACCATAAACCTTGTTGTCAATCTCGCCGACCGGGGAGATAACAGCAGCGGTGCCGCACAGACCGCACTCGACAAAGGTGCCGGCCTTGACCTCGGCCCACTCGACGGGACGCTGATCAACGGTCATGCCCAGGTCCTGAGCAACCTGAACGAGCGAGCGCCGGGTGATGGAGGGCAGGATCGAGTCGGTGTGCGACTGCGGAACGACGAGGGTGCCGTCCTCTTTCACGAACAGGACGTTGGCGCCACCGGTCTCCTCGACATAGGTGCGAGACTCGGAGTCAAGATACAGGTTCTCGGCATAGCCCTCGCGATGGGCCTCCATCGTGGGCTTAAGGGACATGGCGTAGTTCAGGCCGGCCTTGATGTTGCCGGTGCCATGCGGGGCTGCACGGTCATACTCGGAAACTCGCAGCTTAACGGGCTTAAGACCGCCCTTAAAGTACGGACCGACCGGAGTCACGAGAATGCGGAACGTGTACTCAGGAGCAGGAGCCACGCCAATCACGTCACCAGAGCCAATCATAAACGGACGCACGTACAGGGTCGCACCGGAGCCGAAAGGCGGAACCCAGGCGGCGTTGGCAGAAACGACCTGCTTGACGGCCTCAACGAACTTGTCCTTGGGGAACGGCGGCATCTCGAGGCGCTGGGCAGAGTTATACATGCGCTCAGCGTTCATGTCAGGACGGAAGCAGACGATGCTGCCATCCGCGGCGGTGTAGGCCTTCAGGCCCTCAAAGACCTCCTGGCAGTAATGGAAGATGCCGCCGCACTCGGAGACATGCATGGTGTGGTCGGTGGTCAGGCCGCCCTCGTCCCACTCGCCATCCTTCCAATGAGCCTCGTAGCTGTAATCGGTCTTCATGTAGCCAAAGCCGAGGCTACCCCAATCGATATCCTTCTTCTCGACAGTCATATGTCGCTCCTTACATACACAGTTGCATACTCGCGAACCCGCACGCAAGGACCGAGGCCGACCGTGTCGCAACGTCGCACGCCCGGAGCGTAGAGCCGGACGGGACACGCGGGCAACATCAAAGCCGATGGCACGTCGATTCGCATGGACGAGATTGTACTCCCCGCGCGCGTCGGATAAAACGTTTTTCTTTAACTAAGTAAAGTATTTTCATTTGCTTCGGAATTCACCAGGGTAAATAGGCGTCCTCCAAGCCGCGGCGTCCACTCGCCCCATGCGCCCCGCGACCGCCCTATCGATATACTCTAAGTCGAAACGATGATTGGAGCCCCCTTGGCAACTCAGAACAAACGCGAACACTTGACGGAAGACCTGCTCAAGCGGCTGTTGGCCAGTTCGAGCATCGACGCCTATCTGGACGAAGGCGAAACCGTCGACCAAACGCTTCCCTCGTACTTGCGCTGCCTCATCGACGAGCGCCGCATCAAGCGCTCGGACGTCGCACGCAACTCGGGCCTTAACCCGACCGTTGTGTACGACATCTTTGCCGGCAAAAGCCGCCCCGGCCGCGACCACGCCATCATGTTGGCACTCGGCATCGGCTGCACGCTTCGAGAGACGCAGCGCCTTCTGAGACTCGATAGCGTCGCCGAGCTTTGGTGCAAGGATCGCCGCGACGCCATCGTCATCTGGTGCATCGAACGCGGCATGAGCCGAGCGTGCACCGACGACGAGCTCTACCGCCTGGGTGAAAAAACGCTTCTGGGAACCAACCCACTCAAATAAACGCCCACGTCCGCGCGAGCCCCGCGGCCTATCGTCTCCATACGCGATTCAGTTGCCAACTGAACAAACAGAACAATCGTTGGCATATTATTTTTGGGGCATTTGCCCAGCTACCATGAAGGGAGGACGGCTTGAACGACAACCAGCTCATGCATGCCATGAGCCTTGACGACACCTATCGCGTCGAGCAGGTACTCGCACGCGGCGAAGACGGCATTACCGAACTCGTCACGATTGACGGAGCCGGTCCCTTCGTGCGAAAGAAGATTCGACAGGAGCTTGCCCGCCGCAATGTATGGTCGGCACTCACAGAATGCAGCTCGCCCCGCCTTCCCCGCGTCGAGGCGACCTACGAACTACCCGAGCACTTTGTTGTCGTCTACGACTTTGTGCCGGGTCGGTCGCTTTCCAAAGTTATCGAAACCGATGGGCCGTTGACGCCGGAAGAGGCGACATCGCTTGGCATCGAGCTTTGCGAGGCGGCCGAGGAGCTCCACAGACACGGTATCGTCCACCGTGACATTTCCCCCAACAATATCGTGGTTGCCGCAAACGGCGCGCACCTCATCGACCTTGGCATTGCCCGCATGCGCGTCGAAGGGGCAAGCAAGGACACGACTTCCCTCGGAACTTGGGGGTTCGCCTCGCCCGAACAATACGGCTTTGCCCAGACCGATGCGCGAAGTGATGTCTACTCCATCGGACGCGTTCTTGGCTTTGCGCTTACGGGTGTCCGGCCCGATGACGAGGCTTACGAGCAGATTCTTAAGAAGAATCTTGATAATGCACCCGCGACGCTCGTCCATGCCATCACGCGCGCCTGCTCGTTTGAGCCAAGCGCGCGATTTCAGTCTGCGACCGAGATGGCAAAAGTGCTCGCCGGCTCGTCTCGACCGGGAAACGATAGAGCATCTTCTGGCACAGATGGGCATGCCGACCATGCCCAAATGGCAGCGGGTACGCATGCTCCTAAGCGCAATCCAGGCAAAAGCAGGACGCGGACCTTTGGAGGCTTGTTGCTAAAACTGGCACTCGTCACCGCGATGCTTGCCGGGCTGATGGCAGTCGGCGCGATTGCCATCTCGACGTTCCACGCCGGCCGAGAAAGCAGCAACGGGCCCACGTCCCCATCGCAAGCCGGCCAGTCTGATGGCGTTTCGACATCCAAAAAAGCAAATTCGGCAAGCAATGCCAACCGTTTATCCGCCGAGCTCTCGATCGCGGAATCAGGCTGGTCGGTTGATGGGCACGGGTACGTCCATTTTGGCATCGGCCTTAAAAACTCCGACGGCCCTGCCGCTATCGCATTTCCCACTATTAAGGTCTACGGATACGACGCGGACGACAACCTGATCTTTACGGATGAGAAAACCTACAGCGCCATCGAGCCCGGCCAGACCGCCTACTTTGGCGATCAGACGGGAAATGGCACCGCTCCCGCGCGCGTTGAGTTCGAGGCAGTCACACCCAGCGGCGTTGCACTTGCCACCGCCACCGAAGCACCGGTGTACGAAATTTTCGATAGTACCGAATCCGCTGGGACAGACGGCATGCAGTCATTCTTGGCAAAGCTCAAACTCCAAAGCGCCCCGAGCGGCTTTGATAAGACCCAGGTGTTCCTATCGGCCATCCTGCGCGACAAGCAGGGCAACATCGTTGCCGGCTATAACAACTTTTCCGACTGCCCCGCCGTCGGTTCCACGACCCCCGTTTCGGTCGATGTCCACAATCCGCCCCCGCACGCAAGCTGCGATATCTACGCCGCCCAATGGTAGGACCGGAGGGCACCGCGAATAATTCCGCAGCACAAATAAGGACCGGCATCGCGCCGGCCCTTCCATACTTCTACAGCCCTAGAATCTCACGCTTCTTGGCATCAAACTCCTCTTGCGTCAAAATCCCGGCATCGAGAAGCTCTTTGAATTTCTTAACGGCCTCTATTTGATCCTCAAGCGTCCGCGCGGACTCGGCACCACCCCCTGGCGCCTCCTTGGGCTCCGTCGTATCCGGCGTACAGACCGCGCCCGCGCCGCCTTCTACAGAAGCGTTACGGGGGTTGAGCATTCCCGCCAGCCCCATGCCGAGCACCATGCCGCCCGCGGCGCCAAACCCGTTCTCGCGTACGCCCTCGGCAATCATCTGCTGAGCCGCCACATCGGCTGCCTGCTTAGAAACCCCCTCGTAAGCGCTAACATCCAGCTTCTTTTTCGCATAGCTCTTGATAAGCTCGCGCGATTCATCGGAGAATTCAATGTTTTCGATGGCGACTTGCACAAGCTTGATGCCAAAGCGATCTTGCCATGACCCCGCGTTATCGCCCTCATCCAGGATCATATGGCGAATTTCGTTGACGTGTGACGGTAGCTGCGAAATTCGGACCTCGGACGACAAGGCATTCGTGGCCACGATGAGCGAAGCCAGAAACTCTGCAATCAGCATGCTCCGTGCGCGCGGGTCGTCAAACGAATAGCTATAGACGTTCGCAGGAAGAAAATTCCTGATAAAACGCTCGGCATCCACTACCTGCAGCGACAGCTGACCATACGCGAAGACCTCAAGATCCGCGCCGTAAAACAAGTCGTTATACGCAAGCGGTCCACGCGTGCCAAACCTGATGCCGCGGATTTCGCGCAGATTGACAAACGCCACACGCTTCTGCGACGGTGACATACCCGCATAGCCGACACGACGCGCCGCCTGTCCGAGGACCATTTTGAGGACGCCCTGCTCCTCACGGTCGTGGTCATCAAAAAGCGACGCTTCGCCGTCGCGATACTCAAAACCGCCCGGTTCCGTTATAACTTGCTCGATGCCCGCCTGACTAAAAATAAACGCCGCGGTGTTCTCGGGAACAAAAATGAGCGAGCCGTTGGACAGAACATCACTCGATCCGTAGTTTCCGCCACGCCCGTTTTGCCCAACCTTACGCACCCCCGGAGCGACAACAACGTGCTCGTCAAAATAACTGGCAGTAACAATATCTTTCCATTGATCGGCAAGGACGCCGCCAAGCGAGTCAATCGCAACATTTACAATACCCACGATTACCTCACCCTACAGCACAAACTTGGTATCGCAGTACGAACAAACAACGCCTTGGCCTTTGCGCCCCGCGACGGGCGCATGGCATCCGGGACACTTTCCTGTCACCTTTGCGGCCATCTTCTCGGCATGAGGCTTTTGCGCCTTCAGAGAAGCACCCAAGGCACTGCCAATGGAGTCGCCAACTGCCCCGACAACGCCCACGGCACCGTCTACAAAATCTGCAATCTCTGCCGCCGTACCCGAGGGAAGCTCTGAAGTATCGATGGCATCGATGTTGCCCGCCGCCGCGCGGCGCACGCTTTCGGCCCAACGGTCGGCCAGGCGCTTGCCGCCTTCGGTAAAGCTCACCGTAACGGTCTCCTCCGAAAATGCGACTCGCAGCACCGGCGTACTATTCACACGCGCTGCGATAGCCCGGGGAACATCTGCCGAACACAGAATCGAATCGAGCGGGCAGCGCTTGAGATAGCGTCGAGTTTTAAACAGCCCCTCGGAGACCGTTGCGACCAAGATTAGATTCATATTTGTAAGCACGATCTCATCGAGAGCCTCGCTACCAGAGCCAACGCCCAAGCGCACATTCGAGGTCTGCATGATGATGAGTTCGCCGGGTGCCAGATTGTACTCGTCCACGCCGCCATCCCCCGTCCAACGTTTTCCTCCCATCCTAAACACCGGGCAAATAATTTCATCAGCTGCCAACTGAATTTCTCACCAGATTCAGTTGGCAGCTGATGAAATCCCCGCAGCCCACAGCCACAATTCGAAGCAGTGTCATCCATATCGAGGGAAGGAACAACTATGGATTGGGAAGCTTCGGGAAGCAGGGATAATGGCGTCCCCCAAACGGTGTCGACACCCGACGGCAAGCCGCCCAAAGGCAAGAAGAAATGGCCGATCGTTCTGGCGGTGCTTGTTATCCTGATTATCTTGGCACGTATCAGCTCGTGCGTGAGCGGCTGCGGCTCTACGGGCCCATCAAAGACCGTCGACACGTTCACCTGGCCCAGCAGCGGTCTCGCAACCGAACTGCCCAAGCCCAAGATAAACAAGGGCGAGATATACGAGAACAGCTCCGAATCTTTCTCGGCAACGCTGAAAGAAGTCTCACAAGCCGACTACGATGGCTACGTCGAAGCTTGCAAAGAAGCTGGCTATACCGATTTCTCGGGCGAAGGCACCGATGATTTTGAGGCAACGGCACCCAGCGGAGCAAAGCTGACCTTGTCCTACTACAGTAGCCAAAAGTCCCTCGACATCGAGCTCGAGAAGCCGCAGGACAACAGCGAACAGGCAGACGCGGCCGACGACACCGATGCGGTAGCCACTGATTCACAGGCCGAATCCGCCCCAGCCACATCCTCGTCCGATTTCCGTGCCATGATGGACGGCTACGAGCAGTTTATGAACAGCTACGTCGAGTTCATGAAAAAGTACGAGAATTCAGACGACACCGCATCGATGCTTGCCGACTACGGATCGATGATGCAGCAGTACAGCGAGTGGTCGCAGAAATTTGATAGCGTCGATGAAAGCTCGCTTTCCGCCGAGGACCAGGCCTATTACCTTGAGGTACAAGGGCGTGTGCTGCAGAAGTTGAGCGAGGTCCAATAGCCTCGCACTCAACGCCACATATCGTTCCCACAACAAAAAAGACCCGTCATCCAAGTGGCGGGTCTTTTTGCACCAATCGATTTTAGACGCCTACGCGTTCTGTTTGCCGAGCTTAGCCTTAACCAGGCCGATCACAGTCGGGATGATCGACACGGCTACGATGCCAATGATCAGCAACTCAAAGTGCTCCTGCACAAAGGGGATGCCACCAAAGAAGTAGCCCAGCAGTGTAAAGACCGTCGACCAGGTAATGCCGCCCAGCACGTTGTAGATGACAAAGTTGCGCCAGTGCATGCCGCCCATGCCGGCAATGAAGGGCACAAAGGTGCGGATAAACGGGAAGAAGCGGCCGAGGAAGATGGCCAGGTGACCCCACTTGTCCAAGAAGTCCTCGGACTTTTTGATACGCTCGGGCGTCATGGCCTTGACCTTGCCCGAAGCGATGATCTTTTTGCCAAAGAAGTGACCGATCATAAAGTTGCACTGGTCGCCCAGGATGGCAGCAGCCCATGCTACGGCCAGCAGGGCCACGATGTTAAAGCCACCGTTATGGGCAAAGAAGCCCGAAGCAAACAGCAGTGAATCGCCGGGAAGGAACGGGAAGAACACCACGCCTGTCTCAACGAAGATAATGAGGAACACGCAGCCGTAGGCCATAAGCGGGCCGGCGGCGATCCAGCTGGCAATCGCGGTGCGCGGATCTTTGAGTAGCTCGGCGATAAAATTGATGAAACCCATGAAGTAAAACCTCTCAGTTGTGGGCGCGGATACGTCCAAGTTGACCAGTATACGGTTGCGGTGCCCCCTCGTGCGCAACCCCACAAAAGCATGACTCCATTACCAGCAAGTTTGCATAACTGACACCTGTCATGCAAAGCCGCCAAGATTATTCTTCCTAATCCCTAGCGAATCGCTATACTTTATTGAATCGCATTGCCATGGCGCTAAGGGAGGGCGGCCGGTGAGCTTTATCAATACCATTCGCGAGGACATCAAGACCGTCCAGACGCAGGACCCCGCCGCGCAAAACGGTTTGGTCATCTTCCTTTCCTATCCTGGCCTGCACGCCAAGTGGAACCACGTGCCCGAGCACTGGCTGTGGGAGCACGGTCATCGCTCGCTCGCCCGTGTGCTCTCGCAAATCACCCGCCACATCACCGGGGTCGAGATTCATCCCGCTGCACAGATCGGCAAGCATTTCTTTATCGACCACGCCATGGGCGTCGTCATCGGCGAAACCACCATCGTGGGAGACAACTGCGTGCTCTACCAGGGCGTCACGCTTGGCGGCACCGGCAACGAAACCGGCAAGCGCCACCCCACCCTGGGCAACAACGTCACCGTGGGCACGGGCGCCAAGGTGCTCGGCAACATTCGCATCGGCAACAACGTCAAAATCGGCGGCAACTCGGTTGTCGTCAAGGACGTGCCCGACAACTGCACCGTCGTGGGCGTACCGGGACGCATCATCAAGCGCAACGGCTGCCGCGTGTTCGAGGAGAGCTTCGACGCCAAGCAGCACCGCGAGTACATGCCCGACGACGCGGCCGAGCAGTCCGCCCTCAACCGTCAGGGCATCACCGAGAACGCCCGCCGCGTCAAAGAACTCGAGCAAGAGGTAGCCGAGCTCAAAGCCCTCGTTGCCAAACTTGTGGACGAACGCTAGACGCGGACGGCCAATGACAACATTCATGCCAGCGCAAAGGCGCGCCAGGGAATCTATCCCCGGCGCGCCTTATTTCCGATGCGACAAGGGGGCCGTCCCCATGTCGCATTATGCGAACTGGCTCAGATAGAGGTCGGCGTAGGCGCCCTCGGCAGCCAGCAACTCCTTATGCGTGCCCTGCTCGATAATGTTGCCGTGATCCATGACCAAGATCAGGTCGGCGTCCACGATCGTCGACAGGCGATGCGCGATCACAAAACTCGTGCGCCCGCGCATAAGCGCATCCATAGCACGGCCGATGGCGAGCTCGGTGCGCGTATCCACGCTCGACGTCGCCTCGTCCAGGATGAGAATCGCCGGGTTGTTGAGCAGCACGCGTGCGATGGTCAGCAGTTGACGCTGCCCTTGGCTAATGCTCTCGGCATCGTTTGCCACCCGCGTGTCATAACCCTGCGGCATGGTGCTCACAAAGAAGTCGACCTGCGCGGCGCGCGCAGCCGCCACAATCTCGTCGCGCGTCGCCTCGGGACAGCCGTAGGCGATGTTTTCGGCAATCGTGCCATCGAATAGCCAGGCGTCCTGCAGCACCATGCCAAATTGCTGGCGCAGCTCGCCGCGGTCCATACAGCTCGTGTCCACGCCGTCGAGCGTAATGCGGCCGCCATCGATCTCGTAAAAACGCATGAGCAGGTTGATGAGCGTGGTCTTGCCCGCGCCCGTGGTTCCCACCACGGCGATCTTCTGGCCCGGCTCGGCGGTAAACGACACGTCACGCATAAGCGTCTTGTCGGGCGAATAACCAAAACGCACGTGCTCAAAGGAGACGCGGCCCTCAATGCGACCCGGCAGCCTGGCAGCCTCACCCGGCAGCGGATCGGCTTCCATCTCGGGCTCATCGAGCAGGTCGAACACGCGCTCCGCACTCGCCAGCGCGCTCTGCAGCGAGTTGAAAGTGAACGACAGCTGCGTCATGGGTTCGGACGCCTCGTAGATAAACTGGAAGAACGCCTGGAACACGCCGACGGTCATGTGGCCGGCGACCAGCATGCTGCAGCCCACCAGCGCGATCACGATCTGCGCCAAACGGCCGATAAAGCGAACCGCAGGGCCGACGGCATTGATCATAAAGTCGGCCTTGGTACTCACGCGCGCTAGCTCCCTCGAGGCCTCGTGCACCTCGGCAGAGCTCTGATGCTCGCGGTTGAATGCGCGAATCACCAAACGGCCTGAATAGCCTTCCTCGACCGCGCTCGTGATTTTGGACACCCACTCCTGACGCTCGCCCGTCACATCATGCGTACGGCGCGAAACCACCTTGGTCACCAGCAACGATACCGCCGTAAAGCCCAAAAAGACCAACGTGAGCTTGACGCTATAGACAAACATCATGATGATGGCACCCGTCACGGTACCGATCGATACCAGCAGCTGCAGCAATCCGCGCTGCATACTCTCGGACATCTTGTCCAAGTCATTGGTCGCGCGGCTGACCACTTCACCGGGGCGATGCGCGTCAAAGTAGGCGAGCGGCAGGCGGCTGAGCTTCTGCGCGATGCGGTTGCGCAGACGCAGGTTGAGTCGCTCGGCGACGCTCGACATCAAAAAACTCTGCAGCGCATAGAACGATCCGGCGGCCGTCCAGATCAAAAAGTAGACAAAGATGGTCTTACCGCACTGGTCCCAGGTGATGCTGAAGGTCGTTCCGCTGGCAAACGCCACCTGTATATGGCCCCACAGCTCGTCGATAACATGAGCGCTATATGCCGGCGCGGCGGTGTTAAAGATGACGTAGAACACAATGCTCGCGAATACAATATAGAAGCGCCAATGGTCGCCGGCGGCCTCGCTCCACAAGCGGCGCACCGTCGCCCAGGTATCCCGGGGCGTCTCGTCCTCTTCTTCGTCGTCCACGTCGCGCATACGCTCTGCCTCGGCACGGGCGCGCTCGTCCTCGGCACGCTCGTTTTCCTCGTACAGCGCCTGGCGACGAGCCTCGCGCTCGGCCGCGGCCCTGGCGGCGGCATCCTGCTCGGTCGACGCGGCAGCCGTTTCCTCGACCAGCCCCGCGGCAGCGTCGTCATCAACGCCGCCTTGCTTCTTGAGCTCCTCGGTCATGCTACTCACCTCCCTTCATCTGCGATTCCGCGATGGCGCGGTACACCTCGCAGGTTTCCATAAGTTCCTCGTGCGCGCCCAGGCCCACGACCTCGCCATCCTTGAGCACGACAATCTGGTCGGCATGCAAAATCGTCGAGATGCGCTGCGCGATGATGAGCACCGCGGCGTCGCGCGTCTCGTCCTGCAGCGCATGGCGCAAGGCCGCATCGGTTTTAAAGTCCAGGGCCGAAAAACTGTCATCGAAGATATACAGATCGGCATGCTTCATGAGCGCACGGGCAATTGCCAGACGCTGGCGCTGGCCGCCCGAAAAGTTCGTACCGCCCTGGGCAACCGGAGTATCGAGCCCCTGCGGCTGATCGAGCACAAAGGTGCTCTGGGCAACCTGCAGCGCATGAAGCATGTCCGCCTCGGTCGCGTCCTCGTTGCCAAAGCGCAGATTGCTTGCCACGGTGCCCGAGAACAGCCACGCCTTCTGCGGCACATAGGCGATGCGCCCGCGAATCTCATCTTGCGAAAGCTCGCGCAGGTCGATGCCGTCCAGGCGAATGGCGCCCTTGGTGGCATCGTGGAAGCGCAGCAGAAGCTTTGCCACCGTCGACTTGCCCGAGCCCGTCGAGCCCACAATCGCGGTCGTCTGACCGCGACGACAGGCAAAGCTCAGGTCGCACAGGGTGTCCTCGTCGGCATCGTCAAAGCGAAACGACATGTGGTCGAACACGGCAACAGCATCCGCATCGTCCTCGGAGGCAGGCATCCCGTCACCCAGCGTACGCTCGCCGTCCACGATGCTCGGCTCAATCTCCAACACCTGCTGCGCACGGTTCAAACATGCCGCGGCGCGCGGCAGCGTCAACACAACCATCTGGGCCATCATCACAAAGAACAAGATCAGAATTGCATACTCCAGCACCGCCGAGATGCTCGCGATCTGCATGGCGTGGGCGCCCACCCGGTTACCGCCCACCCACAGCACCGCCACCTCGGCGATGTTCATCAAAAAGAAGCTGGAGCTGTCAAGGCCCACAAACAGGTGGTTGACCTTTATGGCGTTGGCGGCGTAGTCGCTAAACACCTCGTCCAGGCGCCGCTCCTCGTGATGCTCTTTATTAAAAGCACGAATAACGCGCACGCCCACAATATTCTCGCGCAGCACCACGTTCATGCGGTCGATAAAGCCCTGTAGGCGCATAAAAATCGGTGCCGCATTGGCAACCGTAAAGACCGCCGCAACCAGCACGATCGCAACCACGACGCCCAGAAGCATGCCCATGGCCGGATCGATAAACCAGGCGAAGATGATGCCCGCCACAGCCAAGAACGGCACGGGCAGCACCAGCTGAATCGTCTGAAGGACAGCCTGTTGAATCACGTTGATGTCGTTGAGTGAGCGCGTGATCATCGATCCGGTGCCAAAGCGCTCAAAATCGCTGGCAGACAGCTCGAGTGATTTGTCGTAGACGGCATTGCGGATGTCGCAGGCCACGTTAGCCGCCAGACGCGCCGAAAGATAGCAGCCCAGCACCGTGCCGCCGCTAGCCATGCTCGTCGCGATAAACATGTATAGGCCGTTGCATAAGATGTAGTCGACATCGCCCGTGGTAATACCGGTGTTGACCATGTTCGCCAGCATCGTGGGAACCAACAGCGTACCGACGTTATCCACCAGCAGCGCCAGCAGCGTCACTGCGACAAGCCCTCGATAGGGCTTCAAAAACCTCATTAACAGTCGCACGACTCACCCTCACCTTGATTCTCGGCAGCGATATGCTGCTTAAAGACATCGCACTCATCGCCGAGCGCATGGGAAAATTTTTCGATTAGGCGCATGATTTCGCGCTGTTCCCAGGGCTCGAGCACTTCGAAAGCCTGTTGCTCGGCTTCTTGCGCCGGCAGCGCATATTGCTCGGCAAACCGCATGCCCGCTTCGGTCAAACGCACAACCTTGTTCTTACGGCTGCCTTCGGCAAACTCCAACGTCGCGAAGCCCCGCGCCGTCAAGGTTTTAATTGCCGAGTTGATGGTCTGCTTGCTGTAGAACCATTCGCTTGTCAGACGGCTTACGGCAATACTGCCGCCTGCCGTGCTGGTATCGACGAGCATCCAGTAAGCGCAGTCCGAAAGGCCGCAGGCGCGCGAGAACTCCGAATAGATATGGTCGAGTCCATTGAGCAACCGGTCGAAGTCGGCCGGCGTAACCGCACTATTCATCTATCCCACCATTCGATTGTCCGATTTTTGACCAATTTTATGTCTCTAGATTAGTCCGAGTTTTGACTATCGTCAACAGGTTCTCCGCAAATGCCTGCACTTTTATGGCCTATCGGCAGAAAAAGACCGCCGGCGCGGGGGCGGCGCCAGCGGTCACGTGAAAATCGGGTTTTATTGCCTGTTAAGCGGCGACGGCCTCGTAGACCGTAGTGCCCGAGAAGCTATCGTGCAGGCTTTTGCCGCAGATCCAAGGCAGCTCGACGACCTCGCAGAGCGTGTTGACCAGCTCGGAGCAGTCAGTAAAGTGGCCCTTATCGTTGAGGGCCTCGCAATCCTGAACACGCCAATAGCCATCGGTGTGCGTGATGTAGTACTCGTGATCGTCAATCCTCACAAAAGCGCGCGTCTTGGAACGCAGCAGCTTCAGAAATCCTTCGAAATCGGTCTCGACGACATCTCCAGCCTGGAACATGATAGTTACCTCCTGGCCCGGCGCCACCACGGCGCGTTGATAAACGTTGGTACTTCTTTAGTAAAACCTTTATCAGAGGTTATGCGTTCGTCATTTAGGCAAGTGGTAAAAACCGCAGGGCAGACGGGATAAAACGTTTAACCATCCCATTGGCTTGTCACATTTTAAAGGTACTTTTATGCAAACCTACTTTCCCAATTGGAATCTATCCTTTTGCCGGGCACTTGACCGTCTATCGTTTAAGCCCGACGGGTATGAACGGGGCATCTGCAACGCCACCGCAAGGAGACACCATGGAGACTATCGAAGCACTCATTCACCGCCGCAGCTGCCGCAAATACAGCGATCGTCCCGTCGAGGCCAAAAAGCTTGCACGTATTATCGAAGCCGGCCAATATGCACCGAGCGGCATGGGCCGCCAGCCGGTGACGTTTGTCGCCGTCACCAACCCCGCGACCGTCGAGCGTCTCTCACAGCTCAACGCCCAGGTCATGGGCAGCAACAGCGACCCCTTCTATGGCGCCAAGACCGTTGTGGTGGTGCTGGTTGACCGCAGCGTGCCCACACATCTGGAAGACGGCTCGCTCGCCATGGGCAACTTGCTCAACGCCGCCTATGCACTGGGTGTCGATTCGTGCTGGATTCACCGCGCGCACGAGGTCTTTGACTCGCCCGAGGGCCTGGAGCTGCTGGCCAGCTGGGGCCTGCCCGCCGACGGCAGCCTGCGCGGTGTCGGTAACTGCATTCTGGGCTATGCCGAGGACACGCTACCCGAGGCAAAGCCGCGCCGCGACAACGTGGTGTACGTTAGGTAATTTGTTCCGCCGTTCTACCGAACGGCGGACCTGCTGACGCTGCGCGGGCCGCATTCACGCCAATTTGACGTTCATTTTCGAGGGCGCGACCAGAAGGTCAGCGCCCTCTCATTTCACGTCACCTTGGCGCAAATGCGGCCCGCTCG
>NZ_JBNPNG010000026.1:0-14462 GCF_050314535.1 Collinsella sp. SGI.095 | reverse complement strand
GCAGCCGAGGCGGGCTCCTTCACGAGGTTCCGGACGGCCCCGGCCTTCGCGAGCTGGTGCGGGCTGGTCCCGTCGGAGCGCTCGAGCGGCGAGACCGAGCGGCGCAGCGGGATAACCAAGACGGGCAACCGGCTCGCCAGGACGGCGCTGGTGGAGTCGGCGTGGCACTACCTGACGTGCACGCCCCGCCCGAAGGCCCCGGCGCCCGGCGC
Source organism: Collinsella sp. SGI.095 (assembly GCF_050314535.1). NCBI lineage: Bacteria > Bacillati > Actinomycetota > Coriobacteriia > Coriobacteriales > Coriobacteriaceae > Collinsella > Collinsella sp. SGI.095. The sequence goes on along the minus strand of NZ_JBNPNG010000026.1, from coordinate 14,250 downwards.
GGACGTCCCCGCGGCGATCCGGGCGCGCGCCGACGACTGCACCGCCAGGCTCTGCCGTCGCCGCGAGGCGCTGGCGGCGGCGGGCAAGAGCCCGTGCAAGGCAAACGCCGCCGTCGCGCGCGAGCTCGCCTGCTGGGTCTGGGAGATCGGGCGCCGGGCGGAGGGGACACTCGGCTGACCCCGTCGGACAACAAGCCTCCCGCCGGGAGGGCCCGCGCCTCGACGCATCGCCGGCGCGCGTTCACGAACCCTTTTTGGGCAGCCCATGGGCCGCGCCCGTGAACAAGACTGGTTTCGGACGAGCGCGCCGGACGGAGAATCGAAATGCGGTGGGGTGCGCGGACATACCGGGCTGACCGCCGGCAGCGCGCCCGCAAGAGCCCGCGGATATTAGCTTGCCAGGCAAGCGTCGACTAAACGTGCAGCGTGCGCGGGCCCTCCCGACGGGAAACGAAAAAGCCCGGTTTAAAACCGGGCCCGAACAAACACGCCTATTGACAATGGCTTTCTCATATTAAAAGGGGAACGGACGCCTTGAACACACCCATCAGACGGGTAACGACGAGGTTGCCGCCATCCCAGGGCGGCTTCATGGAGTAGCGCCCGTACGCATCGTATTTATCCTCTCATAGATGTGCGGCACCAAGAGCCCCGAGTTCATACGAGCTCGAGGCTCTTTTCGTTTGGATTGCAGACGTATTGACAGACGAAAACAGTCTGCGTCCGGTATTGAGCCATACGAAAGCGAAATTATGCGTCTTAATTCCGTACGCAAATCAAGACGAAAACCGTTTGCGTCTCGGATAAATCAGTACGCAAACGGTTTTCGTCTTATATCTTGAAGGCCTACAGGCGAAACGATTCGGCAACGGTGGAGGTCGACCGGTTTGAGTATGGCAGGCTGACGCTCGAAGGCAGCAACGTAACGTTCGACGCGCTCACGTCGGCTCGCCAGGACTTGAGTTTTCACACGCTCGAGCATAAGTGTGTTGAACATCTCGGCATTTCTGAGCTAACGCCGGATATTATGCGCACGCTTCGCTTGCTCGGCAAAGATGGCTATACCAACGCTGCGGCGATTTTGGCGGATAAGAATGATTTTCCGGGCATCGACTGCGTCCGTTTTGGTGATACCGAGGATGTGATCTTGGATCGCGAGGCGGCGACAAATATATCCGCAATTGAGCAGGTGGACAGGGCGGTGGCTATGTTTGCACGCTACTACCGTTATGAACGTATCGAAGGGATGGAGCGCGTCCAAACCGATCGAATTCCTCTCGAGGCGTTTCGCGAAGCTGTCGCAAACGCTTTGGTGCATCGGACGTGGGACGTTCGAGCTATAGCAACCCGCATAGCGCGCCTTGATCATCAACCGTCCGTATTTCGCAGCAACTTATAACAGGCTCGGGGTGCCAATTTGGGGTGCAGTAGTGCTGCGCCACGAAAAGGGCCTATCTACTACGTTTAAGCCTCAGGGGTCAACCATAGTCGGCTTTTTCGAAAATCGACAAGCTGCCTACCTGCGGTTTTGTTTCCACGGTTTTTGGTATGGCCGAGGCTATCCGTGTTAACGTAGTAGATGGGCCACTTTTGTGGCAAGGGGCCGATCTGCGGGCTAGGGTAGCTAAAAGAGCCCCGTCCCAAAAAGACTGGTTGGGAGCTGGGGCGTGTCGATGCGATAGTATTGCATGGTGGTATTCGACTAACCGAGGGTTTATCCGAGGGCTTTATGGAACAGCACCAGCATAATCAAAGCTTGCAAGATCAGGCATACAATGCACTGCGCTCCAAGATCATCTATGCCGAGCTCAAGCCCGGCACGCGCCTTTCGGCGATTGGTCTGGAAAAGGAGACGGGAATCGGGCGTACGCCCATTCGCGAGTCCTTTGTGCGCCTGCGTGAGCAGGAGCTGGTGGAAACGCGTCCCAAAAGCGGCACCTACGTCTCTAAGATCAGCATGGAGCGCGCCGAGAACGCCTGTTTCTTGCGCGAGAAACTCGAGCGAAGCGTACTCATTAAATGCTGCTCGGTCGCCACGCCCGAGCAAAAGCATCGGCTCGATCAGATTCTTGCCGAGTCCGAGTCGCTCGACCATGGCGAAACGCGTCGTTTCTTTGACCTGGACAACCTGTTCCATGAGACGTGTTTTGAGATTGCCGGCCGTCACATGTTGTGGGATTGGATGAAGAGCGTCAATACGCATTTTGAGCGATACAACTGGTTGCGTATGGTGTCGCAGGATTTAGATTGGGAGCCGATTCGTCGGCAGCATCGCCGGATTCTCGAGGCCATTAAGAGGGGCGATACCGACGCGGCGAGCTATCTGGCAGAGACACACCTGCACCTGATGCCCGAAGAGCAAGGTCCGGTTATCGCCTTACATCCCGATTATTTTGAGCTGTCCAAAGACTCGGCTATCTAGCCCATTATCGCATCTGCTCGAGACGCAAAAACGATGCTGCTCACCTACAGCGTTTTGCAACCGAGAATTTTAAAAAATGCCTAAAATGGCTCAGACTGCCGACAATGGGGAAACGGGGTGCGCTATGGCGCAGATGAGAATCAAGGACATTGCCGTCGAGGCGGGTGTGAGCCCGGCCACGGTCTCGCGCTATCTCAATAACCGCCCCGGGCAAATGACCGAGGAAACCCGTGCTCGCATTGCGGAGGTTATCGAGCGCACCGGCTATCGCCCACGTGCCGCCGCGCGCAATCTGCGCAGCTCGCGTACCAACCTCATCGGCGTGATCTTGGCCGACATCGCCAACCCGTTCTCCAGCGCCATGCTCGAGGGCCTTTCCGCCAGCGCCGCCGCGCGCGGCTACTCGCTCATGACAGCCATTAGCGGCAACGATCCCGCCAAGGAGGCCGAGTCGCTCACCAGGCTTATCGACGCTGGCGTGGACGGCCTGGTCGTCAATACCTGCGGTGGTAACGACGAGGCGATCGTCGCGGCAGCGGGACGTCTGCCCGTTGTGCTGCTCGACCGCGACGTTGCCGACGGCGGTGTCGATCTGGTGACATCTAACAACCGTGAGCTGGTCGCCGGCTTGGTAGACGCCTTGACCGCCGCTGGCAGCGAGTGCCTGTGCCTGCTCACCGAGGCAAGCGACGATAGCCCCGTCCGTCGCGAGCGCGACGAGGCCTTTACCGACGAGCTTTCGCGCCGCGGCCTTGCCGGCGAGGTTATCACCTTGGCCGATGGCGGCGCCACGGGCGTCGGCCGCCTAGACGAGACCATCCGCGGCTATGCAGGAAAAGAGCTCGGCCTCATTGCCGTCAACGGCCTGGTTTTCCTGAGCCTGACCGAGGCGCTGGCGCAGCTTGGTCCCTCGCTGCCGGCGGGGCTCAAGATCGCGACGTTTGACGACTGTCCCTGGAACCATGTGCTCTTTGGTGGAGTCACCACGGCCGCGCAGGACACCCTCACCATCGCCGAGCGCGTGGTCGATCGCCTCTCCGAGCGTATCGACGTTGTTACCACCACCGTGGGCGATGCCGCAAAGCTGGCGCCTAAACGCATCGAGGTTCCCGGCCACATCGAACACCGCGCTTCGACCTCGCGCTAGCCGCTCGTTCGTAACTGCCTGTTCGCGCACGTTTTTTGGGCGCTTGATACGCTTTAACCCTGCGGAAACATTTTTCTGCGATAGTATCTGCGATATAGACCAGTCGAAACCCGCCCGAAAGAAAGGGGAGCGACATGAACCAGCAGAACATCGATTACGTACTCCGTTCCGTAGAGCAGCGTGACATCCGCTTTGTGCGTCTGTGGTTTGTCGACATTCTCGGCCGCCTCAAGAACTTTGCCATTAGCCCCGAAGACCTCGAGGTCGCTTTTGAGGAGGGTATTGGCTTTGACGGCTCCGCCATCGAGGGCTTTGCCACGCCCGAGGAAGCCGACATGCTCGCGTTCCCTGACGCCTCGACCTTCCAGATCCTGCCGTGGCGCCCGAGCCATAACGGCGTCGCCCGCGTGTTCTGCGATGTGTGTACTCCCGATCGCAAGCCGTTTGCCGGCGACCCGCGCGACGCCCTGCGCCGCATGTTCTATAAGGCCGAGAAGGCCGGCTACCTGCTCAACGTGGGTGCCGAGCTGGAGTATTACTACTTCCCCGACGAGCACACCCCCGAGCCGCTCGACAACGTGGGCTACTTCGACCTTTCGGTGAGCGATGCCGCTCGCGACCTGCGCCGCAATACGGTGCTCACGCTCGAGAAGATGTCCGTGCCCGTGGAGTACACCTTCCACGCCGCCGGCCGCTCGCAGCACGGCATGAGCTTGCGTCACGCCGAGGCCCTGAGCATGTCCGACGCCATCACCACGGCCAAACTCATCATTAAGCAGCAGGCCTACGAGAGCGGTTGCCACGCCTCCTTTATGCCCAAGCCGCTGGCGGGCGAGGACGGCAGCGCCATGTTTTTGCATCAGTCGCTGTTCGACCACGACGGCAACAACGTCTTTTGGGGCGAGGACGACGAGAAGTACCACCTCTCCGATATCGCCAAGCACTATATGGCCGGCATTCTGGCACACGCGCGCGAGATCAGCGCCATCACCAACCCCACGGTCAACTCGTACAAGCGCATCACCACGGGCGGCGACTCCGTGCCACAGTACGCTACGTGGGGCCTGCGCAACCGCGCGAGCATGGTCCGCATCCCGGTCTACAAGCCCGGCAAGCAGCTGTCCACGCGCATCGAGCTGCGCAGTCCCGATCCCATGGCCAATCCGTACCTGGTCAACGCCGTCACGCTGGCGGCTGGTCTGGACGGCATCGAGCGCAAGCTGGACCTCCCGCCCGAGGCAACGGCCGAAACGCTCAAGCTTACCGACCGTCAGATGGTCGAGGCCGGCTATACGCCGCTGCCGCGCTCGCTCAAAGAGGCGCTCGACGTATTTGAGGACTCGCAGTTTATGAAGGATGCCCTCGGCGAGCACATCCACAGCTTCTTCCTCAAAAAGAAGCGCGACGAGTGGCATAAGTTTGAGTCCACAATCACCGAGTGGGAGATCAAGCACTATCTGGCGAACTCCTAATCGCGCTGGTTCGTTCCAGTACGATTGAGCTCATTTCCTTGGAGGTCGATATGTCCGAAAAGAGTGCCCTGTTCATGGCGCGCACGACGCGCTTCCACGAGTTTGCCCGCAGCTTGACGACCACCCTGGGTGTCGAGGTGAGCCTGGCAACCCCCGATTCGCCGACTGCGGCGCATGACTTTGACCTGCTGATCCTCGATTCCGATGGCATCCGCAGCGACCGCATCGATCAGATTGCCAAATGGCTCGACGACCGCGGCGGCGTTCCCATGTTGGTAATCGTCGACGACGAGGCGCTCGGCACCCTGCGCCTGCCCAATCACGCGCATGCCGACTTTGTATGCCCCACGGCGACGCCCAACGAGCTCAAGGCTCGTGCGCAGCGCCTGATGGGCGAGGAGGAGACCGTCGCCGCCGACGATGTGCTCAACATCGATAACCTCGAGATTAACCTGGCTACCTACCAGGTGACACTCGACGACGAGCCCATCGACCTGACGTTGATGGAGTACTCGCTGCTGAGCTTTTTGGCGACGCATCCCAACCGTGCCTACAGCCGCGAAGTCCTGCTGCACCGCGTGTGGGGCTTTGAGTACTGCGGCGGCACGCGCACCGTCGACGTGCACATTCGACGCATCCGCTCCAAGGTGGGCCCGCAGATTGCGGCACATATCACCACCGTCCGCGGCGTGGGCTATCTGTTTAAGGACTAGCTTTTCACCGCAAAGGGGGCAGGCGCCTTCGTGGTGGTTTTGCCGCATGCGCGGATCCCTTTCGAGTTTGCAGCAGAACTTAAGCATTCCTTAAAGATTGCGTTCTCATACACGTTCGCCCGCATATTGGGGTACAACTCAACGTGAACAATGATGGCCCGCCACATGTTTGGCGGGCCTTTGGTTATTAGACGAAAGGATCGCAGTCATGAGCGAGAACGATTCCCAGCGTCCCCAGGATGCGGGCAACGCTGGCGAGACCCAGCAGCAGCCGCGCGTGCAGGTGGAGTCGACGCCTGCCGACGGCAACATTCCCTACGTGCAGGCCTACGACACACAGACCGGCCAGCCGCTGGGCGGTCAGCAGGTTGTAACCAAGCGCACGGTGGTCAAGACCAAGACCAAAAAGCTACCGATCTTTATTACGGCGCTCGCCGGCTGCGCCTGCGGCGCCCTGCTGGTCATCGCGCTCATTATGAGTGGCACGCTCAACATTGGCGGCGGAAAGAATGTCGTGACGGCGGGTGCTTCGGGTTCATCGACGCAAAAGATTACGATCGACTCCGAGGACACCACGCTTGCCGAGGCCGTTTCTGCCAAGGCCCTGCCCTCCGTCGTTTCCATCACCGCCACTTCGAGCGGTAGCCAGAATGGCTCGCTTTCGCAGTCTGCCGACGAGTCGGATGGTTCGGGCAGCGTCGGTTCGGGCGTGGTGCTCGATACCGAGGGCCAGATCCTCACCAACAACCATGTGGTCGATGGCTATGACCAGTACGTGGTTACCATGGACGACGGTGCCACCTACGAGGCCGAGTTCGTGGGCAACGACGCCTCGAGCGACCTGGCCGTCATCAAGCTCAAGGATGCTGACGCCTCCAAGCTCACCCCGATCGAGATTGGTGATTCCTCCAAGCTCAACGTGGGCGAGTGGGTCATGGCGATCGGCTCGCCGTTCGGCAACGAGCAGTCTGTCTCCACGGGCATTGTGTCGGCGCTCTATCGCTCCACGGCCATGAGTTCTACCAGCGGCAACACCATCTACGCCAACATGATCCAGACCGATGCCGCCATCAACCCGGGCAACTCCGGCGGCGCGCTCGTTAACGACAATGGCGAACTCGTGGGTATTAACTCTCTTATCGAGAGCTACTCGGGCTCCAGCTCGGGCGTGGGCTTTGCCATTCCGGTCAACTATGCCAAGAACATCGCCGACCAGATCATCGACGGCAAGACGCCGGTTCATCCGTACCTGGGCGCCACGCTTTCGAGCGTCAACGCGCTCAACGCCCGCACTAACAATCTCGGCACCGATAGCGGCGCGTATGTGGCAAGTGTCGTCAAGGACGGTCCTGCCGCCAAGGCTGGCATCCAAGAGGGCGATGTCATCACCAAGCTGGGTGACGATGAGATTACGAGCGCCGATGGCCTGATTATCGCGCTGCGCAGCCACGAGGTGGGCGAGAAGGTCGAGATTACGCTCGTGCGCGGCAAGGAAGAGAAGAAGGTCACGGTCGAGCTGGGTTCTGATGAGGAGCTGCAGAACCAGCAGCAGAACGACAGCGCGACCGACACCGGCAACGGCGGCATTACCGACGAGCAACTGCGCCAGTACCTGGAAGAACTGCTGGGCCAACAGGGTCAGGGGCAAGGCTACGGTCAGGGTTTCTAACGAGCTGTATCGCACATATCGAAGCCAGAGGGGCTGTTCCGCCAGCGCGGGACAGCCCCTCTTCTCTTATTGATCCGTTGGGGACGGAGGAAAACGGATCATTTAGAAATGGCAAGGGCATGGTTCGGAAGGGCTTGGACAGTTAGTTCAGATTTGTATAAAACGGGTGCGGTCAGAGGCGTGTTTTGAGCGGTTTTGAAATGAAAGACGGGCCGAGATGGGTGTCTCGAAGACGGAAGCAAACCTAATTTGCCGTTCAGAACGATTGATTGGGGCGAAAAGCCGATATTTCAGCTCGATTCGGCGCGCGTAATTATACAAATCTGAACTAACTGTCCAACCCTGGTCCGGTCGCTGCCAATTCGGTGCGGTTTGAGACTGCTATTCGGCCCCATCGCGACCGGTGGTACTCTTGTATCCGTTTGAAATCGAGCGAAGGAGTGCCGCTATGGAGCAATCGAGCCTGTTTGGTGACGGCGTGGACATCGATACCGAAACGCCAGCGAGCACGGATACCGCTGCGCCGGCCGATACCCGTGCCCAGGCGGCAGCGCGCGCGGCTGAGTTGCGCCACGAGCTCGACTACCATGCTTACCGCTACTACATGCTCGATGCGCCCGAGATCACGGACGCTGCCTTTGACAAAATGCTCGTTGAGCTGCAGGAAATCGAGGCTACCTACCCTGACCTGGTGACGCCCGACAGCTATACCCAGCGCGTGGGCGGCTACGTGAGCGAGCAGTTTACGCCGGTCAAGCACATGGCGCGCATGTATTCCATGGACGATGCCATGGATCTGGACGAGCTCGACGCTTGGCTCCAGCGCACCGAGGATGCGCTCGGCGCCGGTAGCGTCACCTATACCTGTGAGCTTAAGATCGACGGTCTGGGCGTCGCGCTTACCTACCAAAACGGCACCTTTGTGCGCGCCGCCACGCGCGGCGACGGCACCACGGGCGAGGACGTGTCGCTTAATGTGCGCACTATCAAGGATGTGCCCATGCACCTGTCCGAGCCGGCGCTCGCTCACATGGGCGCCGACCGCGAGCGCACCATCGAAGTGCGCGGCGAGGTGTACATGCCCAAGGGCAGCTTTGTTCGCCTGAATGAAGAGGCCGATGCCGAGGGCCGCGACCCCTTCGCCAACCCGCGCAACGCCGCTGCCGGATCCTTGCGTCAGAAGGATCCCAAGGTCACGGCGCGCCGCGACCTGGCCACCTTTATCTATGCCATCGCCGATACCGATCCGCTGCACGTCCACAGCCAGCGCGAGTTTCTGGACTGGTTGCGTAGCGCCGGCTTTAGCGTCAACCCTAACGTGGCTCGTTGTGCCACGCCGGCCGAGGTCCACGAGTTCTGTGCCCAGGCGCTCGAGCACCGCGGCGACTTGGATTACGACATCGACGGCGTGGTCGTAAAGGTTGACAGCTTCCAGCAGCAGCTCGACCTGGGCTTTACCGCTCGCGCACCACGCTGGGCCATTGCCTTTAAGTTTCCGCCCGAGGAAAAGCAGACCATCCTGCGCGAAATTCGCATCCAGGTGGGCCGCACCGGTGTGCTCACGCCGGTCGCCGAGTTCGACCCGGTGACGGTTGCCGGCTCCACCATCGCGCGCGCCACGCTGCACAACATCGACGAGATCCGCCGCAAAAACGTGCGCGAGGGCGATACCATCATCGTGCACAAGGCGGGCGACGTTATCCCCGAGGTCGTGGGTCCGGTGCTCGACAAGCGCCCGGCCGATTCGGTTGACTGGCACATGCCCGAGGTCTGCCCCGTGTGCGGCAGCCCCGTGGTCCACGAGGATGGCGAGGTGGCTTACCGCTGCGTGTCCATCGACTGCCCCGCACAGCTCAAGGAGCGCCTGCTCCACTGGGTGAGCCGCGGCTGCATGGACGTCGATGGCCTAGGCGACGAGATCGTCGACAAGATGATCGCCGCCGGCCTGATTCACGACGTCGCAGACTTCTACCAGCTCACGGTCGACGACATCGCAGGCCTGGACACGGGGCGCACCTATGCCAGCTCCAACAGCAAAAAGGGCGTTAAGAAGGGCGACCCCATCCCGGTAGGCCTCAAGACGGCCGAAAAGATCATCGCCGAGCTCAACAAGTCCAAGAGCCAGCCGCTCGGTCGCGTGCTGTTTGCCCTGGGCATCCGTCACGTGGGCAAGAGCGTGGGCGAGGTCATCGCCGAGCGATTCCTGTCGATTGACAAGCTTATCTTGGCGAGCGAAGAGGATATTGCCGAGTGCGAGGGTATCGGCCCCAAGATTGCGGCGAGCGTCAAGCAGTTCCTGGCCGTGCCCGAGAACCTTGCCGTCCTGGAACGTCTGCGCCAGGCGGGCCTGTCGCTCGAGGTCGATTTGGGCGCCGCGCACGCGCAAGCCGCAGCCGCCGCTGGCGTGGCAGGCGAGCTCGCCGACGCACAGCCGCTCGCGGGTCTGACCTTCGTGCTCACCGGCACGCTCGTCAACCGCACGCGCGACGAGGCGGGCGCGGCGCTCAAGGTGCTCGGCGCCAAGGTTTCGGGCAGCGTATCAAAGAAGACGAGCTATCTGGTTGCCGGTCCCAAAGCGGGTTCCAAGCTTACCAAGGCCGAGCAGCTGGGCGTACCCGTGCTGGACGAGGATGCACTCGAGCAGATCTTGGCTACCGGTGAGGTGCCCCAGGCTTAAGGCATCAATAGTCAAATTGAAGAACCGCCCGAAAGCGCGATGCCTTCCGGGCGGTTCTTACTTTGTTGGGGAAACCGGCATCGTGATCTGCGTCACGTAGGTCGCGGGGTCGTCGCTGATGATGTCGTCAATGAGGGCGATTTCGCGTTGCCCCGCTACGCTGCTAACTTGTCAAAAGCCCCGCGCCGGTTGAGCACGGTAAACGCGACAACACAGATGACTGCCGACAGAATCGACCCGCACGGCGAGGCGATGCCCATGGGAAACAGCGTGTCGGAATAGGCGTTCGACAGCAGCCACGCGCCCGGCACGCGAATGAGTGCCACGGCCAGCACGTTGTGCGCAAAGCCGATGTAGCTCTTGCCATATGCAGCGAAAAAGCCGCTAAAACAAATGTGGATGCCGGCAAAAATCGCGTCGAAAATATAGCTGCGCATATAGCCGGTGCCGGCAGCGACTACTGCAGCGTCCTTGGCAAAAAAGCCAATAAACGCCGGCGCCACCATCCACATCAGCACCGTGATCAGGCAGCCGTACACCACCGAGATGGTCATGGCGTCTTTGAGCACCTGACGCGCACGGTCGCCCTTGCCCGCGCCGGCGTTTTGCGCCGTGAGTGCGCTGACGGTGGCGCCCATGGAACTCGGTACAATGAACAAAAAGCTGATCATCTTTTCGACCAGGCCCACGGCGGCGGCGTCGACCAGGCCGCGATGGTTGGCGATGACGGTGATAAACATAAACGCCACCTGGATGCAGCCGTCCTGCACGGCCACGGGCACGCCGATCTTAAGGATGCTGCCGAGCACCTCGGGCTGGGGACGCAGGTCGCTACGCTTAACGTGGATGTTCGTGCGGCGGCTCTTAAGCCACACGAGCGCGAGGGCAACGCTTGCCGTCTGGGCGGTTACCGTGCCGAGTGCCGCACCCACGGGGCCGAGCCCCAAGTGGCCGATAAACAGAAAATCGAGCGCGATGTTGATGATGCACGCCACGCCGATCACGTACATGGGCGAGCGCGAATCGCCCAGCCCGCGAAAAATGGCCGAGAGGATGTTGTATGCGGCGATAAACGGAATGCCGACAAAGCAGATGCGCAGGTAGGCGGCGGTTCCTTCGACTGCCTCGGCTGGCGTGCCAATAAGTGCCACGATCTGCGGGCACAGTGCGAGCAGGATGGCTGCCAGCACTACCGAGACACCCATAAACAGCGTGATGGTGTTGCCGATGACGGTCTCGGCGCGATCGAAGCGGCGCGAGCCCACGGCGTGGCCGACGATAACCGTCGTTCCCATGGCCAGACCCACGAGCGTCACGGTAATGATATAGAGCGTCTGCGCGCCATTGCCCACGGCGGTGATGCCGGCGGCACCGCTAAACTGCCCCATCATGTACAGGTCGGCCATGCCGTAGAGCATCTGCAAAAAGTACGAGAGCATATAGGGCAGGGCAAAGACCGCGATGGTCTTAAGGACATTGCCGCGTGTGAGGTCGTGTTCCATAGGTGGGGCTTTCTGGCTGGGTCTGTTTCCGTACCAGTGTAGTGAAAACCCTACAACGATTGTAGAGTCAAGGTTTGTGTGTTGAGGATGGGCTTGGAAAGCCGGTCTTGTTCGAAGCGACCTGTCCTGTCGTACGGGTGTCGGCATGATTCTCTCGTGGGGTATTATGTTTTTCGAAGAATAAAACGCCGCGTGAGGGGAGGGCTGCGTGGACGGGCACGTGCAGCATGACGGTTTTGGCCGCGATATCAACTACCTGCGCATTGCCATTACCGACAAGTGCAATTTCCGCTGCATTTACTGCATGCCGGCCGATGGCGTGGCGCCCCGTGCACACGACGAGTTACTCAGCGCCGAGGAAATCGCCCGCTTTGTGCGCTTGGTGGCGGGGGAGGGCATTCGCCGCGTGCGCCTGACGGGCGGCGAGCCGCTGGTCAGCCGCCGTATTATTCCGCTTATTCGCGACATCCGCGCGATCCCTCAGATCGAGGACATCTCGCTCACCACCAACGGCGCCCTGCTGCCCAAGCTGGCGCCGCAGCTCAAAGATGCCGGGCTTAACCGCGTCAACATCTCGCTCGACACGCTCGACCCTACGCTCTTTGGAAAGATCACGCGCCTGGGTCGGCTCGAGCAGACCATGGCCGGCATCGACGCGGCGCTGGCTTGGGGCTTTGAGCCTGTTAAGGTCAACTGCGTTGTTGTGCGCCGGCTCAACCAGGATGTGGCGGCCCTCGCGCGGCTCACGCTCGACCGTCCCATCCACCTGCGCTTTATCGAATATATGCCCATCGGCGACGAGCACACGAGCTCGCATTGCGCTGTGGACCCGCATGCGCCTGCGCTCAATCCCGAGCTGTGGGACGCGAGCGATACCGTGCCGAGTGACGAGCTGCGGGCGCGCATCAATGCCGGGGCCACCGCGACGGGACTGGGCGAGCTCGAGCCGCTCGACATCAACGACGCCCCTGCTGGCGCGGGCCCTGCGCGCTATTGGCGCTTTCCGGGCGCGGCGGGAACGGTTGGCTTCATTAGCGCCATGTCCAACCATTTTTGTGCGAATTGCAACCGTCTGCGCCTGACGGCCGATGGCAACGTGCGTCCATGCCTGTTTAGCGATGCCGAGTATTCGGTGCGCGACGCCCTGCGCCGTGGTGATGATATGCAGGTACTTTCGATTTGGCGCGATGCCGTGGCCCACAAACCGCAGGAACACGCGATAATTGAGGGCACGCAACGATTTATGTCCCAAATCGGAGGATGATCATATGGCCAAGAGCAGGTACGCCGACGCCACCAAGGCTGCTCGCAGGGCCGCGATGTCTGCCCGCAAAGTCACGGCCGCGGCGAATGCTGGCAACACCGACGCGTCCGCGCAGCCGACTTCCAGCGCGGCCACCGAACCCGCCCGTGACGCACGTCGCAACGAGCTGACGCACGTGGATGCCAAGGGCGAGGTGCGCATGGTCGATGTGTCCGACAAGGCCGAGACTCATCGCATCGCCATCGCCGAGGGCACCATTCTCATGCATCCCGAGACACAGGCCATGGTGCTGCAGGACCGCGCCAAAAAGGGCGACGTGCTTGCCTGCGCGCGCGTGGCGGGCATCATGGCCATCAAACGCACGAGCGACATCATTCCCATGTGCCATCCGTTGCTCATTACCAAGAGCAAGTGCGACATTGCGCCCATCGCTCCGGCGGGGACGCCGGCCGAGGATATGCCCGAGGGCTGGGCACCGGCGCGCGCGGACGGGCAGGTTGGCTTTCACGTACTGGTTACGGCCGGCGTGACGGGCAAGACGGGTATCGAGATGGAGGCCCTGACCGGCGCGAGTGCCGCGTGCCTAACGATCTACGACATGTGCAAAGCGGTTGATCGCGGTATGGAGATCGTCGACGTGCGCCTGCTGCACAAGGAGGGCGGCCGCTCGGGCGTGTGGGACCGCGCAGAGCGTCAGGCCGCTGCTGTTGAGGCCGTGGCCACTGACGGTGCCGCACCCGCGAGCGCACCCGTCGCCGTCGCGCCCGCAGCTCCGACACCGGCCGTCCCCGCGATCGCGTTTATCGGCTACCAAAACTCGGGCAAGACCACGCTCGTCGAGAAGGTTATCGCCGAGCTCACCCGCCGTGGCCTGCGCGTGGGTTCGCTCAAGCATCACGGGCACCACGGCTTTGATATCGACGTGCCCGCTAAGGATACCTGGCGCCATCACCAGGCCGGATCCAAGCACGTGGGCCTCATCTGCGCCACGCGCTGGGCGGAGTACGCCGACACGCGCGAGGGGGACGAGATGCCCGCGCGCGAGCTGCTGTCGCGTTACAACGATGTCGACGTGGTGATCATCGAGGGCTACAAGACCGAGGGCTTCGACAACATCGTGGTCGCGCGCTCCGGTGTCGACCGTCTGCGCGGCAAGAGCTCGCTCGACCTGGTCGACGGCCGCACGCTGGCCCTTGCCTGCAATGAAGCCCTGGCACGTCAGGCCTTCGACGCAGGCTTTGCGACCCGAGCCATCAACATCAACGACGCCCGCGCCATCTGCGACCTTATCCAAGACCATCTGGCCTAAAACCTGCCAAAAAGGGACAGGTTTATTTTGGCAGGTTTTATCTGGGCAAACGTCATTTCCACCACAGAGGGTCCA